>CALIIP010000233.1 GCA_938018045.1 uncultured Flavobacteriaceae bacterium | reverse complement strand
TTTATTCTTCTTTTAACGAAGCAAAAATCTTTGCTTCAAGTTCTTCCATCAATTCTGGATTATCGCCAATTAAACCTTTAACAGCGTCTCTTCCTTGACCTAATTTTGTGTCTCCGTAACTAAACCAAGATCCACTTTTCTTAACCATACCATGTTCTACAGCAAGATCTAAAATTTCACCAACTTTAGAAATTCCTTTTCCGTACATAATATCAAATTCTGCAATTTGGAATGGTGGAGCAACTTTATTTTTCACAACTTTTACTTTCGTAAGGTTTCCTAGAACTTTATCACCATCTTTTATTTGTGTTCTTCTTCTAATGTCTAAACGAACAGATGCGTAGAATTTCAATGCGTTCCCTCCTGTCGTTACCTCAGGGTTTCCGAACATCACACCAATTTTTTCACGTAACTGATTGATAAATATAACCGTACAATTCGTTTTACTTATTGTTCCTGTTAATTTACGAAGTGCTTGCGACATCAATCTTGCATGTAATCCCATTTTAGAATCACCCATTTCTCCTTCTATTTCACTTTTTGGAGTCAATGCAGCAACTGAATCAATCACTATAATATCAATTGCTCCTGAACGAATTAAATTTTCTGTAATCTCTAATGCTTGCTCACCATAATCTGGTTGAGAAATAATTAAATTATCTACATCTACACCTAAATCTGCAGCATAAAAACGGTCAAAGGCGTGTTCTGCATCAATAAATGCTGCAATACCTCCTAATTTTTGTGCTTCAGCAATCGCATGAATTGCAAGTGTTGTTTTTCCTGAAGATTCTGGTCCATATATTTCAATGATTCTTCCTCTTGGATATCCACCAACGCCTAATGCTAAATCTAAACCTAATGATCCTGAAGAAATTGCATCAACATCTTGATGTGCAACATCTCCTAATTTCATTACAGAACCTTTTCCGTAGGTTTTATCAAGTTTATCTAAAGTAAGTTGTAGTGCTTTTAATTTTGCTTCTTTTTCTTTGTCTGCAGCCATATTACGTTGTTTTATTGTTTTGCTAAATTACTAATTGTTTAAAAAATATCGTGTTGGTTTACTTCTTTTTATTAACACTTATTGTATTTCTGATACAAAAGTAAATAGGATGACTGACAACAGTATGTCAACATGGTTTTTTTATCTTAAAAAAAATCATTAATTGACGAATAAACATATTAATGCTCGTCTTCAAGATATTGTGACAAATTAAAATCTATAAAATGATCAAAAGTGATTTGAGTTAGCTTTAAAGACTTTATTTTGTCTAATCTAAACTCACGAATAGCCTTTCTTAATTCACAAAAAGCAACTAAAACCCAATCATTTTCTGTAAAATAAAGTGCTAATGGCTTTATTTTTCTGTTGGTTAATTCGTTTTTATAAATAGATAAATAGGCAATTTCTAGTTGATAAAAATCGGTTATTCCTGTTTGAATTACCGATAAATAATCACTTTTAGGGTTGATAATGTATTTATTATCCGCGCTAATTCGCTGATCTAATAATTCTATTTTTTCTTTTTGATTGTTTTTTAAAACCGCCTTTACTTTTATAAGTGCTGATGTATAATTTTTTGATAATGATTTTTCGTTTTTTTGATGAACCAATTTATCTGCTGTAATCATTGCATTTGCCTCGTCTTCGGTAAACATAATTGGTGGTAATCGATAACCATCTACAATAAAATAACCAACACCATTTTCTGAACCTATAGGAACTCCTGCTTCTTGCAACGATTTTATATCTCTATAAACAGTTCGTAAACTAATTTCAAAACGATCAGCAATATTTTGGGCTGTCACAATTCGTTTGGATTGTAATTGTGTTAAAATTGCGGTTATTCGGTTTATTCTATTCATTTTTTAACAATAAAAACTTTGTAAGCGTTACTTAGTATTCATTTTTATATGCGGAATTCCGTCTTCAAGATATTCATCTCCTTCTTGATAAAAACCATGAGATTCATAAAAACGTTTTAAGTGTTTTTGTGCGCTGATTGTAATTTTAGAAGTGTTATAATATTTTTTTACTGCTTCGATGCTCTCTTTCATCAAGATATGTCCTAATTTTTTATCTCGATAATTTTCCTTAACTACTACTCTACCAATACTTGTTTCGTTAAAATAATCTCCTTTATCAAACATACGTGTATATGCAACTATTTTGTCATCTTCAGAAATAAATAAATGCAGTGCTTTTTGATCTTTAGCGTCTACATCTTGGTATACACAATCTTGCTCTACTACAAATACTTCTGAGCGCAATCTTAAGATGTCGTACAATTCGTTTATAGATAATTCGCTAAAATTTTTTATGGTTGTTTTATACATAAGCCTTAATCTTGAACGATAATGTCCTTTGGACCACATTTTTGAAATTCTGGTTGGATATTAATGTGGTTAATTTGATAATCATGATAAAGTAGTTCCTCAATTTGGTCTAAAATGATATCAAATTCTGATAATTTTATATCATTTTCAAAATCTACATGCGCTTCTAAATGAATTTCGTTTTCGTTTAATTGCCAAATATGGATGTGATGAATGTTGCTTACACCAACTAAATTATTTACTTTTTCTACTATCTCTTTTACAGGTATATCTATTGGTGTAAAGAGCATTAAAACGCGTGTTGAATCTCTTAATAATTGATAACCAACAAAAATTAAATATATAGCAATTGCTAGTGTTAAAGCGCTATCTATCCAGAAAATCTGATAGAATTTCATTAATAGTCCTCCAATTAAAACAGCAACACTTGCCAACATGTCTGTCAATAAATGTAAATATGCAGAACGCATATTCATGTTTTTATCTGCATCTTTTTTTAATAATAATACACTAAAACCGTTTGCTAATATTCCTAAACCTGCTAACCAAATAACTAAGTTATATTCTATTTCTTGCGGATTTTGAAAACGTTTTACTGCTTCAATAATTAATAAAACTGCAACTATTATAAGTGTAGACGCATTAATAAATGCTGCAATTATTTCTGCTCGCTTGTAACCAAAAGTTCTGCTTGTAGATGCTTTTCTTCTTGATAATACATTTGCTATATAACTTATTATTAAAGATAAGACGTCGCTAAAATTATGAAGCGCATCTGATAGTAGTGCTAAACTTCCTGAAACAACTCCTCCAATAACTTGAGCAATTGTAATAAGAATATTTAATAGAATAGATATAAAAAGGTTTCTACCTTTTAAATCTCCATGAGAGTGATTGTGAGAATGTGAATGATTGTGTGCCATAAAAAATAAATCTTATTGATAAGACTTATAAAAATTTTAAAAGATGCAACTAATTAACACTTTAGCGGAATTTTATCAATTCTATTTTGATGTCTTCCACCTTCAAATTCTGTTTCTAAAAATGTTTTTACCATTCCTATTGCTTGAGCTATAGATGTAAATCTTGCTGGAATACATAAAATGTTTGCGTTGTTATGTTGTCTTATTAAAGATACAATCTCTTTCGTCCAACAGATTCCTGCTCTAACATTTTGATATTTATTTGCAGTCATTGCAACTCCATTTGCGCTTCCACAAATTAGAATTCCAAAATCTACTTTATTATCATTTACAGCACTTGCTACTGGATGCACAAAATCTGGATAATCTACACTATCTAAAGTATCTGTTCCATGATTGATAACTTTTATATCTTGCGACTCTAAATATTTTATTATTTCAAATTTATATTCTGGTCCTGCATGATCATTTCCTATTGCGATGGTCATAATAATTGTGGTTTAATTATACTGTAAAAATACAAAATCAAGTTTATTAACAACTCAAATTTTAATTGTTAATAGTGTTTTTATAAACAACTGAGTGTTACTAGATTTAAGATAAGTAGTAATTGTTAGTAAAAAAGTACTCAAAAAAGATAACTAAATTTTGCTATTAAATTAATTTTTACAATACACCTATATAAATTTGATAACCTAATTTTGTTGTGAGTTTTTCATCACTACTTATCAACTATAAAAAGAATGGTTATAAACATTTATTAGTGAAATACTTGTTAGAAAAATCTGTTAGTAGCGTTATTAACAATCGGTTTATAAAGTATTATTTTAAACTGATACTAAATAGATTACAACTTTATAAAATGTTTATTATTTTTAATAAGTGATTTATCAAAATATAAAATCAACTACTTGTTGTACTTGTTAACACACTATTATAACCATCATTTCTTTTTTTAAATTTTAAAATAAAACTAATATATATATAATAGTTGTTGATAACGTTAATTTAAAACTCGAATCAAACTTTTAGAAGTTAATGGTTTTACAGAAATACTTTCTGTTTTTGTATCTGAAGAAAAAGCACTATTTACACTCTTAATAGAAAAATAAGTTCCTATTAAAAATATTAGTAAAAATAGTATGCAGATTTTATAAAATCGCTTCATTTCAATGTGTTATCTATTATATAGACGAGTAGTTAATTAAATTGTTACATATTTTTTAAGAAATATTTAACATTTAGAGATAACAATTTGATAATATCCTACTAAAATAATAAAGAGTATCTTTGACAACTTAATAATTAGACTAATTTATGTCAAAAAAGAAAAAGAAAATTTACAAGAAAAAGAACAATATAATAAAACACTTAACAGATAAAGTTTTAAAAATATTTAATCAAAATTCATCACAATCATTTAATTACAAGCAAGTTGCTTCAAAATTAAAAATAGATGATGCAAATGGAAAGCAACAAATAATTCAGAAAATAGAAGAATTAAAACAACAAGGAAAATTAGAACAAGTAGATAGAGGAAACTATAAAGTCATTCAAAACGAGCACTATTACACCGGAAAATTAGATGTAACATCTCGCGGAAATGGATATGTGGTTATTGAAGAACTTGAACATGATGTTTATATTCCGTCAAGAAACATGAATCACGCTTTACACAATGATATTGTAAAAGTGTATATATATAATCGCAAAAGAAGTGATAAACAAGAAGGTGATATTGTAGAAATTATAGAGCGTAAAAAAACAGAATTTGTTGGTGTACTTCAGATGAACAAAACGTATGGTTTTGTAGTTCCTGATGATCAAAAAATGTATGCAGATTTCTTTGTATCAGAAAAGAAAATGAATGGTGCAGAAGATGGAGATAAAGTATTGGTACAATTAATAGATTGGCCAGAAAATTCTAAAAATCCTTTCGGAAAAATTAAAACAGTTCTTGGAAAACCAGGAGATCACAATACAGAAATTCATTCTATTTTATTAGAATACGATTTACCTTATGAATTTCCGCCAGAAGTAGAGCAAGACGCATCAAACTTACCAATAGAAATTACAAAAGAAGAAGTTGCTAAGCGTAGAGATATGCGAGATACAACTACTTTTACTATCGATCCTAAGGATGCAAAAGATTTTGATGATGCATTATCATTCAAAAAATTAGAAAATGGTAATTACGAAATTGGAATTCATATTGCAGATGTTTCTCATTATTTACAAGAAGATACCATTCTTGATGACGAAGCGTACGCAAGAGCAACATCTGTATATTTAGTAGATAGAGTTGTACCGATGCTTCCAGAAATTTTATCAAATAATGTATGTTCATTACGTCCAAATGAAGAGAAACTAACATTTTCGGCAGTATTTGAAATAAACGAGAAAGCACAAATTTTAAACCAATGGTTTGGAAGAACTGTTACGTATTCTGATGCTCGTTTTGCATATGAAGAAGCACAACATTTAATTGAAAATAGAGATTCTGATACTATTCCGAGTGAATTGTCATTGACAGGAGAAGCATATAAAGTTGCACCAGAAATAGTTGAAGCAACATTAAAATTAGATGATCTTGCTAAGATACTCCGTAAAAAACGCTTACAACAAGGCGCTATTACTTTTGATAGAGTTGAAGTTCGTTTTAATTTAGATGAGAATGCCGTTCCAACAGGAGTTTATTTTAAAGAATCAAAAGATGCTAATAAACTGATAGAAGAATTCATGTTATTAGCCAATAGAAAAGTTGCAGAATTTATTGGATTTAAAGGAGGAAAAGCAACAAATCAAACATTTATCTATCGTGTTCACGATGAACCAAATATTGATAAATTAACTGCTTTACAGGGTATTATAAGTAAATTTGGTTATAAAATTAATACAAATAGTAAAGAAGAAATATCACAATCTCTAAATAAATTATTAGAAGATGTGAAAGGAAAGGGAGAATCAAATATGATTGAAACCTTAGCAATCAGAACAATGAGTAAGGCTGTTTATACAACAGAAAATATTGGTCATTACGGATTAGCATTTGATTACTACAGCCATTTTACATCGCCAATTAGACGTTATCCTGATGTAATGACACATAGATTACTACAACATTATTTAGATGGCGGAAAATCGCCAAAAGCAGCTATTTATGAAGAAAAATGTGATCATTCATCAGAAAGAGAATATTTAGCATCTAAAGCAGAACGTGATTCTATTAAGTATATGCAAATAAAGTATATGCAAGATCATCAAGATGAAGAATTTAGAGGTGTAATTTCAGGAGTTACAGAATGGGGAATTTATGTAGAAATCATCGCAAATAAATGTGAAGGAATGGTGAGAATAAGAGACATAAAAGATGATTATTATATTTATGATGAACGTCAAGCAGCAATTGTTGGTCAATCAACCAAAAATGTGATTCAACTTGGTGATGAAGTAACTGTTAAAGTGAAGCATACAGATTTAGAGCGAAAACATTTAGATTTTACATTGATTTCAAATACTTAATAAAAATAGTAATGATTTTAACAACTACAAATTCGATAGAAAATTTTAAAATAGTAGATTATTTAGGCATTGTAACAGGATCTGCATACGACTCTAGTTATACTTCTAACGGAAAAAAAATGTCTTTTAAAGATATGTTTAGTATGTCTAAATATTATGAAAAGTACACTTTAGGTTTAGAATCTATCAAAGAAAAAGCGTTTCAAAATTTAAAAGATAATGCAGTAAAATTAGGAGCAAATGCAGTCGTTGGTATACAACTCGATATAGAACCACTTGCAAACTCATCTACTTTATTAGTTTCAATTACAGGCACAGCAGTAAAAGTGCAATAATTGATTTTACATACTTAAAAAATAAAAAATTCGTTTTAAAGTGAAAGCTTGAAATATTTTTTGAGTCAAATTAAACAAAAACATATATCATGAATAAAATAATTGTAGCATTCGTATTACTTTTATCAACAATAGGTTTCTCACAAGAAAAAATTGAAAGAGAATTAGGGAGTTTTGATGAAATTAAAGTTTTTAACGGACTCAATGTAACTCTTAAAAGTGCTTCAAAATCAAGTATTAAAATTACAGGAAAAAAAGCCGAAGATGTTCTCTTAAAAAATGTGAATGGTAGATTAAAATTATCAATGCGTTTTCCAGATACTTTTAATTCAGATGAAGCAACAGTAACAATTTTTTATACTGATGATATTTCGGTTATAGATGCTAACGAAGGCTCATATATTGGTTCAGAAAACACTATAAAACAAAAAAACATAGAGTTAAAAGTTCAAGAAGGTGCAATTATTGACTTAGATATTAACGTACAATATTTAGACTCAAAATCGATTACTGGAGGAACAATAATAGTATCTGGAAAAGTAGAAAATCAAATAGTAGAAGCAACAACAGGAGGAACTTACAAAGCGTATGACTTAACATCAAAAAGATCAACTATTGTATCTTCATCTGGTGCTTTGGTAAGAGTTAATGTTTCAGAATTTTTAGATGCAAAAGTGAGGTTAGGCGGAACTATATACTACAAAGGAAACCCTGAAGAAGTGAAGTCTAAAAAAATAATTGGAGGTACAATTAAATCTAAAGATTAATTATTTCATACATTTGTACTTTAAATACAATTTAAGATGATAGCACAAAGTATATTTTTAGGAATGGTTGGACCATGGCAAATTGCAATTATTGTAGTTTTAGTTTTATTACTTTTTGGAGGTAAAAAAATTCCAGAATTAATGAGAGGTTTAGGTAGCGGAATTAAAGAATTTAAAGACGCATCTAAAGAAGAAGGAAACGAAGAAGATAAAAAGTAATTAGCGTAATTGCGAGGAAACGAAGCAATTTCACTATTAATTAATATAAAAAATCCTGTCCGCCTTAGGCGCGACAGGATTTTTATGTTTATAAAAGTACTATTTAGTACTTTTATTTATCATTTGCTTTATTAATCTTATTTGCAGCAACCATTCCTGTAATAGTATCCGTTAGCATGTTACTTGCAGAACTAGGGTTATTTGGCAATAAAATTAAGTTAGATCCAGAGTTGTTTCCAATACTTTGTAAAGTATCATAATGTTGTGTTACAATAATTAAAGAAGAAGCTTCTTGACTATTAATTCCTGCTTTGTTTAATATAGCAACACTTTCTTCTAGTCCTTTAGCAATTTCACGCCTTTGATCAGCAATACCTTTACCTTGTAATCGTTTAGATTCAGCCTCTGCTTTTGCACGCTCAACCATTAAAATACGTTGTGCATCTCCTTCAAACTGTGCAGCTGTCTTTTCACGGTCAGCAGCATTAATACGGTTCATGGCAATTTTTACATTTTCATCAGGATCAATATCTGTTACCAATGCTTTTACTATATCGTAACCGTAATTAAGCATTGCTTCTTTTAAGTCACGTTGAATTGCTTGTGCAATCTCATCTTTTTTAACAAACACATCATCCAATTTCATTTTAGGAACTTCAGCACGCACAGTATCAAAGATAAAGGCTGTAATTTGCTCATGAGGGTTTTGTAATTTATAAAATGCATTATACACATGATCACGCTGAATTTGAAACTGAACAGCAATATTTAAATGAACGAATACATCATCAATTGTTTTAGTTTCTACATTCACATCTAATTGTTGAATTTTAAGACTGATACGTCCTGCAATTTTATCAACTAAAGGAATTTTAAGGTTAAGACCTGCTTGTCTAATGCTCTGGAATTTACCAAAACGTTCAACAATTACAGAAGTTTGTTGTTTTACAATGAATAAACCTGTAATAACAATTATTAATAATGGAATAATAAAAGGAAGATAATTCAACATAGTTATAGTTTTTTT
>CALIIP010000232.1 GCA_938018045.1 uncultured Flavobacteriaceae bacterium | reverse complement strand
GTTTTTAATTCTAATGGTATTTGTGCACCTTCAAAATCATCTAAATATGTGGTTGCTTCTCCTTCTAGTTCAACCTGTTTAGGTGAACCTGGAATTAAATATGCAAAATCTCCACGAACAGAAAAGTTAGATTCAACATCTGTATCGATATTTGGAAGGTAATTTACCCATTTAGTAAATTTTGGAACCTTAGTTGCATAATCTGCATTTAAACCAAAAATAGTATTGTTTATTGGCTCGGCAT
Source organism: uncultured Flavobacteriaceae bacterium (assembly GCA_938018045.1). Classification (GTDB taxonomy): domain Bacteria; phylum Bacteroidota; class Bacteroidia; order Flavobacteriales; family Flavobacteriaceae; genus Urechidicola. Next base: position 5,284 of record CALIIP010000232.1, on the reverse strand, counting down.
TAAATAATGTCTTTTGAGTTAAAGGTCTTTCACGTAAGTTTAAGAATGTAAATCCTGCGTATAATTTGTCAGAAAATTTATGCTCAACATCAATTCCTATAAAACGTTTTGCTTGTAAATTAAATACTGAATTATTCTCAACCGATACTTCGATTGGAGCATTTGAGGCTTCTAGTGCTGGATTGATTATTTGCACTCTACCTATTTGATAATCTACAACATAATCTACTCCTTCTAGCAACACTCTACCTCCTGAAGTTACGGTTACAGAACCTTGCGGAACGTTAAATGCGCCTAAAGGGATTCCGTTTGCACTTTCAGATTTGTAGTACCCTTTTAAGAAGTATTTGTCTTTGTTTTGAAAGTTATTTCTTGCTTGTGACTGCGTATTACTATACAACTCATCAAAAATATAAACCGCATCAGCAGGTGCTGTTAAAATAGGTTGTAAACTTTCTCCAAACGGTTGAACGGTTGGGAAAATTACCAAACCTTTTTGCGAATCTATGGTGATGCCTTCGACGTAATCAAAATATCCGTCACCTTCTGGAAGTGAAAATTGATTTTGGTCTAAATTATCTAAACTAAAAATATTTAATAAGGTTTTATCTGGAATTCCTGCAGTTTGGGAATTTTGAAAAATATTTGTTGGTACTCCTGTAGCATCATCACGATATAATAATTCAAATCTAAAACCTTCACTAGACATTTGAAATGCTCCTAATGAGTATATGTTTTTCATCATCAAATCCCAAAGTGGAACACTCGTATTTATGATTTCGCTACGCAATAATTTTACTACCAAATTTTCTGGTGCTACAATACCATCCGAAGTTAATTCTCCTACTTTAAAAACACCAGAATTTCCTGTAACAGTATATTCATAAGCAACTGCCAAAACATCAGATTCTCCTAATCGACGATTTAATGATATAAATCCTAATAATGGATGAATTGTATATTCACTTGGCTGCAATCTGCGTGCATTTTCTAATACCGAATAATCTGTTCCTTGTGAAAAACCAAAAGTTGAAAGTGATGCTGAAACTGTAGCAATTTCTCTTACACCATTTGGAATCGCAGTAAGATTTGGGTTGAATGGATCTCCTAAATTATTCGCACCATTTATTGGGTCTTGCTGAACTCCTGCAGAAGGTGTTACTCCTGTACCGTTAATATTTCCTGGTAAGCGTTCACCTAAATCTGCAATTCCAACAATATTTCTAAAATCTTCTGTTGACGCTTGGCGATTGGTAATCCAAACCTCAACTTTTGTAATATTAATTTGGCTATTTATCAACGGAAAGTTTTCTAAAGCCGTATCATAATTATCTCTAAATGCTTGTGCTAAAAAGAAATGTCTGTCAGCATCATAATCTGTTGCTCGCATTTCAAACTCATTGATTGTTGAGCCTCCTTGTGCAGCTACAGTTCTTGTTTGAGACTTTTGTTCGGCAAAAACACTTGTAACAGTTGTCTTTCCAAATTGCAATTTTGTTTTCAAACCAAACAAACTCTGTGCACCTGTAACCAAAGAGTTTTTTATAGGCATACTTACATTTCCTACTTCTATTTTTTGTAAAATATCATCTTCACTAAATGCAGTGTCTGGATTAAATTCTAATTTTACTAAATTCTGAAAATCAAATGTAGATTGTGTGTCATATGCAGCAGTAACTTTAAGTCGTGTTCCAACTTTTGCATTAATACTTGCAGATATTTGTTGATCAAAATCAAACGTAAAACTTTTTCTATTCCGTTCTGAAATTTGTGGGTTTTCAATTGTTTGAGATAATACTCCAAGTTGTACTTGTACATTTCCTTGCGGATTCACTTCAATTGTATTTCCACCAAAAATAGATTCAAATAAACCAGATTTAATATAATATGTCGGTAATAAATTCTTTTGCGCATCTGCACTTCCAGCAGTATTTCCTGCAACTGCTTTTAATTTTTCTTTATAATGTGCTTGTATATCTTTTTTTAATGAATACTCTTGATATTCACTTGGTGTCATATAAACTGGTTCTGAAACAAAGTAACCTCCTACTTTTTCACGAACAATATACATATCAATATCTGCATCATAAGTAACTTCAATTTCTGACGGATTATTTAAAATTAAATTTCCACTTTGAGAGTTATTAAAATTATATGGCAATGATATAGAATCTGTTTCTACAGAAGTAGAATCTTGAGAAATTAATGGTGGATTAAGATTTGGTGGGTTTAATGCAGGAGGAGATTGTGAAAAAACATCCATTTGAGTAAAAATACTCAACACAAGAATTACAACAAATTTATATCTTATTATTCTCTTTTCCAATTTATTACAAATTTTTAAGTGCTTGCTTGATAAGATTTTCAACACTCATCGTACCATCTTCTTTTAAAATTCTATCAACAACTCTTTCAGACTGCTTGGCAGTAAAACCTAATACGTCTAATGCTGATAACGCTTCATCTTTGTTTGTATTGCTTTGTGAAACCGAAACATCATCAATTCCATATGTTTTTATAATCTTGTCTTTTAAATCAATAATAACACGTTGCGCAGTTTTTGCTCCAATACCTTTAACCGATTGAATTGTAGCAACATCTGCTGATGCAATTGCGTGTTGTATTTCTTCGGTTGTCATTGACGAACACATGGTTCGAGCAATACTTGGTCCAACTCCTGATACTGATATCAATAGTTTAAAAATTTCACGTTCAATTTTATTTACAAATCCGAAGAGCGTATTTGAATCTTCTTTAATTGATAAGTAAGTGTATAAAAATATTGCCTCTTCATCTGGAATACTAGAAAATGTATTTAAAGAAATGTGCGCATAATAACCAACACCATTACACTCTACAATTACATATGTAGGATTTTTTTCTACTAATTTTCCTCTTAAATGAGTTATCATTCTTTTCGTTATTTTTCAAATATACTAAAATAGTACTATTTTGATTTATTTTGAGCATCAATAACCGCTACAGCAGTCATATTTACCATTTCATCTACACTTGCTCCTAATTGAAGAATATGCGCAGGTTTTTTCATTCCCATCATTATCGGTCCAATAGATTCTGCATCGTATAATTCTTTCATCATCTTATAACTGATATTTGCTGAATGCAAATTTGGAAACAACAATACATTTACTTTTTTATCTACCAATTTTGAAAACGGAAATTCTCCTTTCAACATTTCAGGATTTAAAGCAAAGTCTGCCTGTAAATCACCATCAATAACAACTTCAGGATTGTGTGTGTGAATATAAGAGATTGCATCTCTAATCTTTTTTGCATCTTCAGATTCTGACGAACCGAAATTTGAAAAAGACAACATTGCAATATTTGGTTTCATCCCAAACATCTTTACCAAACCTCCAGTAAGTTGAGATATTTTAACCAATTCTTTTGCCGACGGATTGATATTGATTGTTGTATCTGCTAAAAATATTGGACCTCTTTTGGTCAACATTAAGTTTGTTGCGGCAATTCTTGTAACTCCTTTTGCCATTCCAACTAACTCCAACATTGGCTTTACAACTGTTGCGTAATTACGAGAATATCCTGTAATTAAACCATCTGCATCACCTTCATTTACCATCATTGCAGCAAAATAGTTTCGCTCTCGCATCAATTTTTGAGCGTCTAATAATTTTGTCCCTTTTCTTTTTCTTGTATCCCAATATTTTTGAGCATATTCATTCCTTTTTGCTTTTTGCTCTTTTAATTTTGGATCGATAATAGGAACATCATCTGTGAAATCAATTTCTTTTTTTAATTCTAAAATAATTTCTTTTTTTCCTAATAAAATAGGAATTCCGATACCTTCATCGTGAACTATTTGTGCAGCTTTCAACACATCTAAATGATCTGCTTCTGCAAATACAATTCTCTTTGGATCAGACTTTGCTCTATTATGAAGCAATCTTACCACTTTACTTCCAGTTCCTAATCTTTCCATCAGTTGATCACGATATTTATCCCAATCTTCAATAGGCTCTAAAGCAACTCCAGAATCCATCGCTGCTTTTGCAATTGCTGGCGGAATTTCATATATCAATCTTGGATCAAATGGTTTTGGAATAATATATTCTTCACCATAAGAAAGATTCACTTCGTCATAAACAATATTTACTTGTTCTGGAACTGGATGCTTAGCCAAGTCTGCTAATGCATGAACGGCTGCCATTTTCATTTCTTCATTAATTTTTGTAGCACGAACATCTAACGCTCCTCTAAAAATAAACGGGAAACCGAGCACATTATTCACTTGATTAGGATGATCAGATCGTCCTGTTGCCATGATAATATCGTCTCTTGTTTTTAAAGCCAATTTGTAATTTATTTCCGGATCTGGATTTGCCATTGCAAACACAATTGGTTTTTTCTTCATTGTCAACAACATTTCTGGTGTTAACACATCTGCAACAGACAAGCCTACAAAAACATCTCTATTTTTTACTGCATCTGCTAAAGTTTCTAGATTTTGTGAAGTTGCAAATTCTGCTTTTTCGGCAGTCAAGCCTTCTCTGTCTTTTCTGATAACTCCTTTGCTATCACACATAACAACATTTTCTCTTTTTACTCCGAGTTTTAAATACAATCTCGTACAAGATATTGCCGCTGCACCTGCGCCATTTACAACCAATTTTATTTTTGTTATGTCTTTTCCAGTAATATCAACAGCATTCTTTAATGCTGCTGCAGAGATAATTGCTGTTCCATGTTGATCGTCGTGCATCACAGGAATATCCAATTCTTCTTTCAGTCTTCTTTCTATTTCAAATGCTTCTGGAGCCTTAATATCTTCAAGGTTTATTCCGCCAAAAGTTGGAGAAATTGCTTTCACAGTTTCTACAAATTTATCTACATCTGTAGCATCAATTTCTATATCAAAAACATCAATATCAGCAAAAATTTTAAAAAGCAATCCTTTTCCTTCCATTACTGGTTTTGAAGCCTCTGGACCAATATTTCCTAATCCTAAAACGGCAGTTCCGTTAGAAATAACTGCAACAAGATTTCCTTTTGCCGTGTATTTATAAACGTTATTTACATCCTTTTCTATCTCAAGGCAAGGTGCTGCAACTCCAGGAGAATATGCCAATGCTAGATCACGTTGAGTTGCATACTTTTTGGTAGGTACAACTTCAATCTTTCCTGGTTTTGGTTTCGCGTGATATAAAAGCGCTTCGCGCCTTAATTTAGAATTACTCATATTTGTATGGTTGAACTGACAAATATAAGTATTTCAACTGACTAAGAATAGTTATTAATCTAAATT
>CALIIP010000231.1 GCA_938018045.1 uncultured Flavobacteriaceae bacterium | reverse complement strand
TATGATATTGTTGATGGCAACGGAAATAAAATTGGTGTTGTAACTTCTGGAACTATGAGTCCGAGTATAAAGAAAGGTATTGGAATGGGTTATGTGCCGAGGATTATGGCTAAATCTGGCAGTAAAATTTATATACAAGTTCGTAAAAAAGCTATTCCTGCTACGGTTGTTAAGTTGCCGTTTTATAAAGGTTAATTATGTCAGATAAAACTATTAGCATATTATTATGGATTCTATTATTTATAATTTTTATCATATCACTATATTGGAAATTATCTAAATATAAAAAAGTAGAAGATTATGAAATAGGTATTAAAAAGATACAAAAGAAATTTAAAGTTTGGGAGGTATCTATTATTTCACTAATTACACTTTTTCTCTTTTCAATTAATACTGCAACTGTTCTGTTAATAACTCCTGTTCTTTGGATAAATATTATTCATGATTTATTTCTACATTTCTATTATAAATATAAGAAACCAGTTGTTATTTATATAAAAAATAATTTTGTTCATTTCATAGGTTTTGATTATAAACCTAAAGAAGTTAGTGACTTGGAAAAAATATTTTATGATAAACTTTCAAAAGATATAGTTCTCCGTTTTAACGGAAAAGATGTTGAAATAAATTTGAAAGAATATAATTTACAAGATTTAAAATCATTTTTGAAAATGTTAATATCGAAAAGTGAAAATGATGTTACAATTCCATCACTATTACAAAAAGTTATTAATAAATAATAATTACCCTTGGTCAGGAAATTTACCTTTTACATCTTTATAAAAGTCATTAAAATGTTCGAAGTCTTTTTCCTTATTTTCTGTGATATAATATGGTTTAGAAAGTGCTACCTGTTTCTTGCCAAAATCAAATGATAGCATAACAATTGGCACTTCTGCTCCTTTAGCAATATAATAAAAACCTGTTCGCCATTTTTCGACCTTCTTACGTGTTCCTTCAGGTGATAGCGCTAATCTGAACTCATCTTTACTGTTAAATATATTAACAATGGCATCTACCAAATTATTACTTTTACTTCTATCTACAGGTGTACCACCTAACCATCTAAAAAAGAATCCAAATGGAGAATTAAAAAGTGAATCTTTTCCAATGTAATTTATTTTCTCTTTCATTATACTTCTTACTAGCATACCTATTACAAAATCATACCAACTTGTGTGCGGTGCACCAATAAGAACATACTTTTTGATTTCTTTTGGAAACTCTCCAACAATTTTCCATCCGAAAATTGTTATGAATATAAATTTTGATATAAACCTCATTAATAAAAAATACGTTTTGATTATGCACACAAATATAAAACTCTTAATTTTATAATCTAATATTTTTACACAATGAATGAAACATTAACATATCTTTTTATCGGAGTCTTAGCACTTGTAATTGGCTTTATAATTGGTAAATTACTTGCTAAAGGATCACTGGAAAGCACAAAGACATCTTTAGAGAATAGTAACCTACAATTAGATGATGTTAAGAAAAACACTACAGCAATTATAAATCAATTAAAGCAAGAACAAAAAGATCTTCAAGTTGAGAAAGAAGATATATTGCGTGTAAATATCCGTCAAGACGAAGTTTTAAAAAATCTACAAGAAAAATTAACAACTCAAAAACAAGAAGTTGAAAATTTACAAGAAAAATTCACTAAAGAATTTGAAAATCTCGCCAATAAAATATTAGAAGAAAAATCAACAAAATTTGCAGAGCAAAACAGTAAGAGTTTACAAGAAATATTAAAACCTTTGCAAAGTAATATTGAAAAGTTTGAAAAGAAAGTTGATGATACACATAAAGAAAGTATTGATCGACATGCAGCCCTACGACAGCAAATAATCGGTTTAAGAGAATTAAATGCACAAATGAGTAAGGAAACAATCAATCTTACAAAAGCATTGAAGGGCGATTCTAAAACTCAAGGAAATTGGGGGGAATTGGTCTTAGAACGCGTCTTAGAAAAATCTGGATTAGAAAAAGGACGTGAATATGAAATGGAAAAAAGTTTTGCTGACGAAACCGGAAATCAACAACGTTTACGTCCAGATGTAATCATCCATTTACCAGATAATAAGAAGATGATTGTAGATTCAAAAGTTTCTTTAACGGCTTATGAGCAGTTTGTAAATACAGATGATGAGCAGGAACAAGATCAATTTTTAAAAGAACATATTGCTTCTTTAAATAGACATGTAAGTCAGTTGAGTGAAAAGAAATATGAAGATCTTTATCAAATAGAATCTCCAGATTTTGTATTACTTTTTGTTCCTATTGAACCTGCATTTGCAATTGCAATAAACAACGATAACCAACTGTATAACAAGGCTTTTGAAAAAAATATTGTAATTGTAACTCCTTCAACATTACTTGCAACTCTACGCACAATTGATACCATGTGGAACAACGAAAAGCAACAACGAAATGCGATAGAGATTGCGCGGCAAGCAGGAGCACTTTATGATAAGTTTGAAGGTTTGATTACCGATTTAACCAAAGTTGGTAAAAAAATGGATGAAGCCAAAACTGAATATAAAGGTGCCATGAATAAATTGGTTGAAGGTCGTGGTAACTTAATAACATCAGTTGAAAAAATCAAGAAACTAGGTGCTAAAGCAAAAAAATCACTTCCAGAAAAAATTATTGAACGCGCTAGTGAGGATGAATAGTTTATTTTAAAACCACTTTTTTTGTAATTACTTTATCTGCAACTATACATTTTAATAAATAAACTCCAGAAGCGTACTTTGATAAATCAATTGAATTGTTAATACCTTCTTTAGATTCAGAAAGTATTTTCTTACCTAAAAGGTTAAATAATTCTACCTTAAAATTAGTTTCTGAATTATTACTTAGCCTGATATTAAGTTTATCTGTTACTGGATTTGGAAATAATTGAACAGTTATGAAATCAAACTCATTTATAAATAGCGTTTCTCCTTCAGTAATATTAAGTGTTTGATTTGGTGAAACATTACTGAATGTATCAACTGTTCCACTTAACCAAGTAACCTTAATATAATCTATGGAAGTTGCTGTCCCTATTCCAACAAATTCAGAATTTGAATTTTGACCAATATAACCTTCTCCATTCAATGTATAGCGATATTGAGAAGTTCCTCCAACATTTATTTCGATTTTACTGCCAATTCCATCTTTATTACTTGTAACTCCTGTTAAATTTAGTTTTATCCAATTATTAGAATTGGATGTTGTGTTTTCCCATAAAAAGTTATTCTGAGTATCATTCATCACAATAATATCTGGATAACCATCATTATTAAAATCGCCTATTGCATTAGAAAAACTTATTCTTGTATCATTTTCAAATCCAATTCCTGAAGGAATAGTGTAGTTACCAGTACCATCGTTTTCATAAAAAGCTGATGGTAGTCTTGTTGGATCACTACCATCTGTCATTGCACTCACATATAAATCTAAATCTGCATCATTATCTGCATCTAAAAAAACAGCGCCCCAAGCAATAGTCTCCATCAATGTGCCATTAGTAGTTGCAACATTTGTAAATGTACCATCTGCATTATTTTTTAAAAAATAATTACCTTCAGTAGTGTTAGTTACATAAATATCAAACCAACCATCATTATTATAATCTCCTATGGTTGTTGACATTGCATTTGCAGATATACCAGTTCCACTAATAATTGACACATCTGTAAAAGTATTATCTGCATTATTTTTATATAGCCTATTTATCTGAGGGTACTTGTCATTTGATATATATAAATCTTGATAACCATCATTATTATAATCAAAAAAAGAAGCCGTAAGAGATAATTGATTTGTTAAGTTTAAGCCTGCATCGACTGTTATATCAACAAAAACACCTGAATCATTTCTATATAAGTAATTGTATTGATTAAATGTTATAACATCTCTATTACAAATTATTACATCTAAATCTCCATCATTATCAATATCTCCAAATGATGCTCCCCAAGTATATTTATTATCGGTAAATAGCCCACATGTTGATGTAATATCAGTAAATGTCATATTTCCATCATTTCTGTAAAATTTATTGAGTCCTAAAATACTGGTAGCAAAAAAGTCTTTGTCTCCATCGCTATCATAATCAATCCAAATAACTTGTTTTGTTCTATAGGTATCATTTATACCTAAATCAACTAATTCAAAAGTTCCGTTGTTGTTTTTATAAAAATACACTTCTTCACCATCAACTGTAGAGTATGTAATGTCATCCCAACCATCTCCATCAAAATCGCAGAAAGAAACTCCTCCTCCGGCCTCCTCAAGATCAGCACTAGCACCAAAAGATACAGCAACTCCATAAGTTGATGCGCTATCTTGAAAAGACAATTGCGCATAAGAAAAACTTGTGATAATTAATAAAATAAGTTTTACGTGTCGCTTCATTTTTAAGTCTACTCTACAATAACCTTTTTAGTAATTACTTTATCAGAAATAATACATTTTAGCATATAAATTCCTGAGACATAATTTGACAAGTCAATTATTGCCGAGTTACCTTCTTTCATTTCAGATAAAACTTTCTTCCCTAAAATGTCATATAATTCAACCTTAAAACCACTTTCTGTTGTTTTTGAAAGTTCGATATTTAACTTATCTGTCACAGGATTTGGGAATACTTGAATATTTGATAAATTATATTCATTTACAGATAATGATTGACCTTCTGTGATATTAAGTGTTTGATTTGGTGAAACATTACTGAATGTATCAACTGTTCCACTTAACCAAGTAACCTTTATATAATCTATGGAAGTTGCTGTCCCTATTCCAACAAATTCAGAATTTGAATTTTGAGCAATATATCCTTCTCCATTCAATGTATAACGATATTGAGACACTCCTCCTGCATTTATTTCTATTTTACTGCCAATTCCATCTTTATTACTTGTAACTCCTGTTAAATTTAGTTTTATCCAATTATTAGAATTGGATGTTGTGTTTTCCCATAAAAAATTATTCTGGGTATCATTCATCACAATAATATCTGGATAACCATCATTATTAAAATCGCCTATTGCATTAGAAAAACTTATTCTTGTGTCATTTTCAAATCCAATTCCTGAGGGAATAGTATAGTTACCAGTACCATCGTTTTCATAAAAAGCTGATGGTAGCCTTGTTTGATCACTACCATCAAGCATTGAACTAACATATAAATCTAAATCTGCATCATTATCTGCATCTAAAAAAACTGAGCCCCAAGCAATTGTCTCCATTAATGTACCATTGAAAGCTGCAATATTTGTAAATGTCCCATCTCCATTATTTTTCAAAAATTGATTACCAGCTGTTGTGTTTGTTACATAAATATCAAACCAACCATCATTATTATAATCACCAATTGTAGTAGACATGGCATCTATTGCGATTCCTGCACCACTAGCAACTGAAACATCTGTAAAAGTATTATCTCCATTATTTTCATATAATCTATTAATATTTGGATGCTTATCGTTTGCTACATATATATCTTGAAACCCATCATTATTATAATCAAAAAAAGCAGAAATAAATGAAAGTTGATTCGTTAAATTTAAACCTGCAGATACTGTTATATCTACGAAAGTTCCTGAATCATTTCTATATAAGTAATTATATTGATTGAAAGTAACATCATCTCTATTACATATTATTACATCTAAATCTCCATCATTATCAATATCTCCAAAAGATGCTCCATAAGTAAATTTATTATCTGTAAATAGTCCACAAGTAGCAGTAATATCTGTAAATGACATGTTCCCATCATTTCTATAAAATTTATTTAGCCCTGAAATACTAGTTGCAAAAAAGTCTTTGTCACCATCACTATCATAATCTACCCAAATAACTTGCTTTGTTCTATAAGTATCATTTATACCTAAATCAATTAATGAAAAAACACCATTATTGTTTTTATAAAAATACACTTCCTCACCATCAGTTGTAGAATATGTTATATCATCCCAACCATCTCCATCAAAATCGCAGAAAGAAACTCCTCCTCCATAAGTACTAGTTCCATAAGTGACACCAACTCCTGCAGTTCCTGAACTATCTTGAAAAGAAAGTTGGGAATAACTGAAATAATAACAAAGCAAAAATAAAAATGTGTAATATTTATTCATAAATAATGTTTCAGGAACAAAAGTATTATTTTTTTTGTAAATTATTAATAATGAAAGTATTAAATCAAAAAAAATTAATTAGTAAACAACGGCCTGTGACTCATCATTTCATTAACTCTCTTCGCAACAGATTCTAAAACTTCTTCGTTTTCATAATTTTGAATTACTTCATCAATCAAAGCAACTATACCTTCCATATCATTTTCTACCATACCACGAGTAGTAATTGCAGGAGTTCCTACACGAATACCACTAGTTACAAAAGGTGATTTATCATCAAACGGAACCATATTTTTGTTTACAGTAATATCGGCTTTTACCAAGGCTTTTTCTGCATCTTTTCCAGAGATATTTTTATTTCTAAGGTCAATCAACATCATATGATTGTCTGTTCCTCCAGAAATTAACTTATAATCTCTTTTTACAAATGCGCTAGCCATTGCAGCAGCATTTTTCTTAAGTTGTAATTGATAGTGTAAAAATTCATCTGTCAATGCTTCTCCAAAAGCAATCGCTTTTGCAGCAATTACATGCTCCAAAGGTCCGCCTTGCATTCCAGGAAAAACAGCAGAGTTCATAATTGATGACATCATCTTTGGTTTACCACTTTTTAAGGTTTCTCCCCAAGGGTTTTCAAAATCTTCACCAAGTAGTATCATTCCTCCTCTTGGTCCACGCAAAGTCTTGTGAGTAGTAGTTGTAACAATATGACAGTAAGGCATCGGATCATTTAAAATCCCTTTTGCAATCAATCCTGCAGGATGAGAAATATCTCCCATTAAAAGTGCACCAACACTATCTGCAATTTTTCTAAAACGCTTAAAATCTATATCTCTTGAATATGCAGAAGCACCAGCAATAATCAATTGTGGTTTTTCTTTTGATGCTGTTTCTTGAATTTTATCGTAATTCAAAACTCCAGTTTCCTCTTCTACTCCATAAAAAGATGTTTTGAATAATTTTCCAGAAAAGTTAACTGGCGAGCCATGAGTTAAATGCCCTCCATGTGACAAATCAAATCCTAAAATTTTATCTCCTGGTTTTAAAACAGCATGATACACTGCAGCATTTGCCTGACTCCCAGAATGTGGCTGAACGTTGACATACGCTGCTCCAAACAATTCTTTGGCTCTATCAATAGCAATTTGTTCAACAACATCTACAACTTCACAACCACCATAATAACGCTTATTAGGGTACCCTTCAGCATATTTGTTGGTCAATACAGAACCTGTTGCTTCCATAACTTGCTCACTCACAAAGTTTTCTGAAGCAATCAATTCAATTCCGTTTAATTGTCTATTTTTCTCGTCTTCTATTAAGTCAAAAATGAGTTGGTCACGTTGCATACTTGAGTATATTTTAGTATTTGTTAAATTTTAAGCAAAAATACTAATTTTAGTTGTCAAACAATAAGAAACTTATATATTTGAAGTGAATAAACTATATATTGTTTCTTTGCTGAGAAAGCACTCAAATAATTGAATTTTTAATAATTAATACACTGAAAAAATATGAAAATATCAGCAAATAATCCTCAAAGAAAATCTTGGCTAAGCGTAGCAAAAAACTCTGACTTTCCTATTCAAAACATTCCTTTTGGTGTTTTTCTTACCAAAGATGATATTATAACTATAGGTACAAGAATTGGTGACTCTGCAATCGATTTAGGAGCACTTCATCAACTTGGTTATTTTAAAGACATTCCGTTGACAGACGATATTTTTTTACAAGACACTTTAAATGATTTTATTGCTGATGGACGTAAAACATGGAGATTGGTAAGAAATCGTATTGCTGAATTGTTTGACGAAAACAATTCAGAATTAAAAAATAACGAAGATCACAAAACTCATGTTATTTTTACTATGGATGAGATAGAAATGCAATTACCAGTTGATATTGGTGATTATACAGATTTTTATTCTAGTAAAGAGCATGCAACAAATGTAGGGATTATGTTTAGAGGAAAAGACAATGCGTTGATGCCGAATTGGTTACATATTCCTGTTGGCTATCATGGCCGTTCTTCTTCTATTGTAGTCTCTGGAACACCTATTCGCAGACCAAACGGTCAAACGCTTCCTGTTGGAGAAACACAACCAGTTTTTGGACCTTCAAAAAGAGTTGACATGGAACTTGAAACGGCTTTTATTACAACAGCCGCAAATAAACTAGGAGAATCTATTCCAGTTGATGAAGCAGATGAATATATCTTCGGAATGGTGGTTTTTAATGATTGGAGTGCAAGAGATATTCAAAAATGGGAATATGTACCTTTAGGACCTTTCTTAGGTAAAAGTTTCGCTTCAACTATTTCTCCTTGGATTGTTACTATGGATGCTTTAGAACCTTTTAGATGTGAAAGTCCAAAACAAGAAGTATCACCTCTTCCCTATTTACAGCAAAAAAGAAGTGATAATAGTTATGATATAAAACTACAAGCCATTTTAGAAACCGAAAATGGAGATAAAAATCTATTATCATCATCTAACTTTAAATATATGTATTGGACGATGGCGCAACAACTGGCTCACCATACAAGTAATGGCTGTAATGTTCGTACAGGAGATATGCTTGGAAGTGGTACCCTTTCTGGGAAAACCAAAGATAGTTATGGCTCGATGCTTGAGTTGACTTGGGCTGGAAAAGAACCTATAACTTTAAAAGATGGTTCTACGCGTATTTTCTTTAATGATGGCGATAATGTCATTCTAAACGGATATTGTGAAAACGAAGAAGTTCGTATTGGTTTTGGAGAATGTACAGGTAAAATTTTCCCTGCAAAATAAACTTTTATTAAAAAATAACTTTAATACTTTACTCATTTTAGGCTTTTTGAAAGAAAAATAGTATTTTCATAAAAAAATTACATCATGAAAAAATATATTGCAATTCTAAGTATAACTGTTTTGTTTATTTCTTGTGGAGGATCTCAAAAGGCTGCAAGTGCAGTTAGTTCAGGAAACTATCATCAAGCATTTGATTTGGCTGTTGCTAATCTTAATAAGGATAAAACTAAGAGTAGTAATCAAAAAAACATTCCTGTTTTAAAAGAAGCATATCAAAAAGCATTAGAAAAAGACAATCAAGAAATTGCAATTTTAGAAAAATCACCTACTAAAAGTAATCTGCAAAACATTTATCAAAAATATTTATTGATGGATATTCGCCAAGATGAAGTAAAAGCATTGCAACCACTTTATTTTGAAGGCCAAGAATACACTTTTGTATTTAAAGACTACTCTAAAAAAACTGCAAAAGCAAAATATAATTTATCAAAATATTTATATGATGAATCAAGAACTTTACTTTCATCTTCTAGTAAAGAAGATGCAAGATTGGCTCATAAAAATTTAGAAACATTACTTTATGATTTGAGTTCAAATTATAAAAATGACATTCAAAGTTTACTTGATCAAGCAACTAAAAAAGCAAGTAGCTTTGTATTAGTATCTCTTAATAACAAGATTAACAATCAGTTACAAGATTCAACATCAAGAAGTGAAATAGCAAACTTTACTAATATTAACACAAGTAACTTCAATAATTCATGGGTAATTTATCATGATAAAAAAGATTATAATACTCAATATGATTTTTTGGTAGATTTCTCTTTAGACAAACTAGAATTTGTTCCAGAAAAATTAAATCAACAAGTTGTAGCACAAAAAAAACGAGTACAAGATGGATGGAAATATACTTATGACGCCAAAGGGAATGTGATGAAGGATAAAGATGGAAATGATATTAAAGAGGCAAAATATGTTGATGTAGATGCTGAAATCCAATTATTCCAGCAAGTAAAATCGGCAAATTTAAATGGATCACTAATCATTAAGGACGCTAAAACTGGACAATTGATTAAAACAAATCCATTAACAGGTGAAGCGAAATTAGAGAATGTATATGCTAAATATCGTGGAGATCAAAGAGCAATTGAGGAGAAATATTATGATGCGTTGAATAATAAACAGGCTCAATTTCCTGCTGATGAAGTCTTTAAAAAATACGCTTTAGATAACTTAAAAAATCAAGCACTAGGTATTCTTAATCAGCAGAAGTTCTAGAAACTATACATACTTTTTCAAATCTATACTCATAATATCATAATGTGATGCAAATGCTACTGTATCTTGATTTTTGATAACCAACAATTGTGGAGATTGATGTAATACTTGAAATTGATAGCCAACTTCGTTTGATATTTCTCTATAGTTCAACAAGTCTAAGTAATAAACTTTCAAGGTTGATAATTCATCGTCAAATGAGTTCTCAAACTGTTTTAGTACTCCTCTACTTATTGCGCAACGTGTTGAATGCTTAAAAATGGTAATAGATTCAGTTTTTGAAAGTTCCTTAATCTCTTCCAACTGATCTAAAGAATTCAATGGAATCCAATTTACATTGCTTTTTACTGTTTCTTTTTCTGAATCATTCGATCCGAATATATTGCTAAATAAACCCATATATTTTTTATTATAAGTCGCAAATATATACAATCCTTTCATGTGCTCATTTTATTTTTTTAAAACGATCACATGCTGTTCGCCATTAGTCACTCACTTAGATTATAATCTTTTTAACATACTCGTTTTAAAAACAGACAATTTGTCTGCTAGCCCTTTAAAAATAAGACTTTTTGGCTTGTTTACTGCCATTTTATAAATTGGAATATTGTTTGAAGTAGTCAAATTGAATTTAAAATAAAACATTATGAATTTTAAAAATTTCACAATAAAATCACAAGAAGTTGTACAGAAGTCACAACAAATTGTGCAAGAACTAGGTCAACAAGAAATAAAGAACACACATATATTAAAGAGTATTTTTGAAACTGATGAAAATGTAATTCCATTTATTCTTAATAAATTGAGTGTTAACATTGCTATCTTAAAGAAAACATTAGATACTATTATTCAAAGTTATGCTAAAGTTGAAGGAGGCGAAATGATGTTTTCAAGAGAAACCAGCAAAATGCTTTTAGATGCAGATAGTATTGCAAAGAAAATGAAGGATGAATATGTTTCTATTGAACATTTATTGTTAGCAGTATTAAATGCTAAAGGTGATGCAACTCAACTTTTAAAAGACAATGGAATCAATGAAAAAGATCTGAAATTGGCTATTAAAGAATTACGAAAAGGTGAAAATGTAACCTCTCAAAATGCAGAGGAAACATACAACTCACTAAATAAATATGCAAAAAACTTAAACGAATTAGCAAAAACAGGAAAACTAGATCCTGTAATTGGTAGAGATGAAGAAATTCGTAGAATTTTACAGATTTTAACAAGACGAACAAAAAACAATCCAATACTTGTTGGTGAGCCAGGAACTGGTAAAACTGCCATAGCAGAAGGTCTTGCGCATAGAATCATAAGAGGAGATGTTCCAGATAATCTAAAAAACAAAATTGTTTTCTCATTAGACATGGGAGCATTAATTGCTGGTGCAAAATTCAAAGGAGAATTTGAAGAGCGCCTAAAAGCAGTAATCAAAGAAGTAACTTCTGCAGATGGAGATATTGTTTTATTTATTGATGAAATTCATACACTTGTAGGTGCTGGAGGAGGTCAAGGAGCAATGGATGCAGCAAACATCTTAAAACCAGCATTAGCACGTGGAGAATTACGTGCTATTGGAGCAACTACATTGGATGAATACCAAAAATATTTTGAAAATGATAAAGCACTAGAACGTCGTTTCCAAAGAGTCTTTGTTGATGAACCAGATACTGAAAGTGCAATTTCTATTCTTAGAGGAATAAAAGATAAATATGAAACACATCACAAAGTACGTATTAAAGATGATGCTATAATTGCAGCAGTAGAATTATCTCAACGTTATATAACAAATCGTTTTTTACCAGATAAAGCAATCGATTTGATGGATGAAGCAGCAGCAAAATTGCGTATGGAAATTAATTCTAAACCTGAAGAATTAGATATCTTAGATAGGAAAATAATGCAATTAGAAATAGAAATTGAAGCCATCAAACGTGAAAAAGATGAGACTAAATTAAAAACTTTACGCTCTGATTTAGCAAATTTCAAAGAAGAGCGAATCGGAATCAACGCAAAATGGGTAAATGAAAAGGAGGTTGTTGATAAAATACAAGTATCTAAAGAAAATATTGAAAAATACAAACTTGAAGCAGAACAAGCTGAACGAGAAGGTAATTATGGCTTAGTAGCAGAATTACGCTATGGGAAAATAAAAGACGAAGAAGAAAATTTAGTCGTTTATCAAAAAGAAATGGATGCAAAAGAAGGTAATTCATTGATAAAAGAAGAAGTTACAAGCGAAGACATTGCCGAAGTTGTTGCAAAGTGGACAGGAATTCCTATTCAAAAAATGTTGCAAGGTGAGCGTATAAAATTATTGAAACTTGAAGAAGAATTACATAAAAAAGTAATTGGTCAAAATGAAGCCATACAAGCAGTTGCAGACGCAGTAAGACGCTCTCGTGCTGGCTTACAAGACACAAAAAAACCAATTGGTTCTTTCTTGTTTCTAGGTACTACAGGAGTTGGTAAAACAGAATTGGCAAAGGCATTGGCAACCTATCTATTTGATGATGAAAATGCTTTGACACGTATTGATATGAGTGAATATCAAGAAAGTCATTCTGTAAGTAGACTAGTAGGTGCTCCTCCTGGATACGTGGGTTACGATGAAGGTGGACAATTGACTGAAGCTGTGCGACGTCGCCCCTACTCTGTTATTCTCTTAGATGAAATTGAAAAGGCCCACCCAGATACTTTTAATGTTCTATTACAAGTATTGGACGAAGGACGATTAACAGATAATAAAGGCAGAATTGCAGATTTCAAAAATGCTATCATAGTTATGACAAGCAACATGGGCAGCAATATTATTCAAGAAAAATTTGAAAACACAACTGATCTAGAAAATGCTGCAGAGGAAGCTCGAGTAGAGGTTTTAGGCTTATTAAAAAGGAGTATAAGACCTGAATTTTTAAATCGTATTGATGATATTATCATGTTTACTCCACTAAGCAAAAGTGATATCACTAAGATTGTGAGGCTACAACTTAATCATCTTAAGAAAGTAATCGCCAAACAGCATATTACCATTGATGCGACTGAAGAAGCAATTTCCTATTTAGCAGAAAAAGGTTATGATCCGCAATATGGCGCTAGACCAATCAAACGAGTTATTCAAAAAGAAGTATTGAATAATTTATCAAAAGAGTTACTTAGCGGCGCTATAAAAGCAGATAGCATTGTTCTAATTGATTCTTTTGACGACGGATTAGTTTTTAGAAACGAAAACGAGTTGGCAGAGTAAAAAAGTTTGCCTATTTTCAAAGCATCCTTTCTAAATTAAAAAGAGAGGATGTTTTTT
>CALIIP010000230.1 GCA_938018045.1 uncultured Flavobacteriaceae bacterium | reverse complement strand
TTGAGTAGAACCCATATTCGTTTGTGATGACACCAATAGTGGTGCCTTTTAAAAAGACATTGGCGCCAAATTGAGTTTCTCCGTTGCTTTTATCGCTTATGGTGCCACTTAGAGTATAGCTTTCTTGAGCCGATACTGATGTAGTCAGAAGCCAGAAACTAAATACTAAAAGCATTAAAAAATTAAATTGTTTCAACATTGATTTTTTGCTTTATGAATTGTTTTTTGATTGTGTAGTTAGAGACATCTCAAATAATGGAAGGTTGCATATGACTTGAATAATCTTTTTTATATGCCTACGGTTGAACACAAAACTAGACACCTAAAACCTTTTATTTCATTGACTTAGGATAAGAAATGATAAATAGTAAAAACTGTCATAAGATTATACCGGTACCAAATAGTGTTGATATTCGTTGATAAGTAGGTTTTTTCTTGGGTTGTTAATATGTTAAATTTGAGGTGCAGATTAAAAAGTTATATGCTTAATAGTATGCATATAGTATTGTTGTTATCAATTTTAAAAATAGAATCTTTATGAAAAAAATCATAGTCATGTTAATCTTTTTTGGTTTGTTTTTAAGTTGCAAAACGAATGTCATAACTGAATTTGAAAAGAAAGAAATTATTGCTGAATTAAATGCTATTAACGCTATTGATCAAAAATATGCTGGACTACCTCCAAAAGAATTAACTGAGAAATATGGACATGAAAAAGGATGGGAAATTTTCACAAAACAACGAGACAGCATTGGACTCCTAAACCAAGGAAAAATAAAAAATTTATATAAGAAGTACGGTTATTTGGGTTATAAAGAAGTAGGAGAAACAGCGTCAAATGATTTTTGGATTTCTATACAACATGCAGACAATGACATTATATTTCAGAAAGAAATGCTAGCAGAACTTAAAAAAGAAATATCAAAAAACAATGCAGGTAAAGTTGAATATGCAATGCTTGAAGATAGAGTGAACGTCAATACTGGTAAAAAACAAAGATTTGGAACTCAAGTAACCTATAACTCAATTGGTCAGGCTATTCCTAAAAATGGACTGATTGATTCCGTGAATATTGAGCTAATCAGAAAGGAATTTGACTTACCATCTTTCCGCGAATATTACAACGAAATGACTACAAGTCATTTTGAGATGAATAAGTCAAATATGCTCAAAAAAGGCATCACAGAACCTAAACTCTATAAATAAAACTGCGTACGACCTAACCAAAAGGTAATGCAGGCTTTTGGGTAAAACCGAAAGGTCTGTGTATATTTATTGAGTCGCTGAATCGTACGCCCGGAAGCGTTGGAGCACTTTTTGAACTATTTATAGTATAACCAAGTAAGGGAAATGATTAAAGCCATAATAGAGCATATAATACCATTCCTTATGGTAATGCCAATAGTATTTTTTACTCTAAAAAATACAAGGTTAGAAACATTAAAAATTTTACTGATTTTCAGTTCTTTTTTTATCGCAAGGATTGTGCTATTATATTTACCCTTAGAATTTGATATATTGAATTTTGTTAATGGAAAATGGAATTGGAGCGGGAAAATATACGCGATCTGTGGTTCTTTGATATTTTTAGGAGTTTACAGAAAATTTGAATTAAAGGAATATTATTTAACCCTCAAACAGGATTCTGGTTTTAAGAAAAAAGGGACCTTAATTATTTTGATCATATTTCTAATTTATTGTGTAAAATACTATTTCGAATCACCAACGAATTGGAACTTAGAAACCATACTTTATCAATTAACAATGCCAGGAATTGATGAAGAGATTGCTTATCGTGGTATTATGCTCGGGCTTTTGACAAAAATACTCAGACCGCCATTTAAGAATCTATTTTTCCATCCGGCAATTATAGTGACCACATTGTTATTTGGACTTGTTCATGGATTTCAATTGAATGATAATTATGAATTGAATTTTAAGCTATATCCTTTTTTTAATACTTTATTATTAGGTTTTATTTGGGGTTGGATGACGTTAAAAAGTGGTAGTATTCTATTTGCACTTATTTCACATAACCTCGGAAATGTATCCAACAAATTAATTAGAATGGGATAAATATGAGTAACAACTTAACTATTATAAGCACAATCAAATCACATTTCTTTCTAAAATTTAGCACGAAATGTTATCTCCAACTTTAATGGTGACAATGATTATTCCCTTATATTTTAGTGGACCGCTTTTAATATGGGCTGTTTTAATATTAGCAATTTGCATCTTTGCGATAATTAAAGTCATCAAACTTTGGAAATTAAATAAAATAGCCCGTGGCGACTTGATAATTGTATTTATCATTACACTAACACTATTTGGATTTCTTTATACACTATACCCAGAAGAAAAAGCATTTTTTAGTATAATTTTCATCGGCCCCTTATCAATGGTACTAGTGCCTTATATTTTACATGTTCTTACACATAACAAAAAGAAAGAAAATTACATATCCAAATTATCAGTAATCACTATAGTTTTTTCAATAATAGGTACTTTCATAATCCCTATAATTTATAAATTATTCAAGATTATATTTTGAATAAAACAAAAAAGATTTCGCTATATGTTTGGTGGAAAGCAAACGCTGGTCTGCCCTCGAACATTTTTTAATTAACCGTAATTTACCGTTTAATATGAATGAAACTGAATACAAAGGAATTGGTCATAAAGAAGTTAATAATCTTGCAAGTATCAATCCAAGATTTCATCGAATTGCAAGTATGTTATTAGACCATATTATAATGTGTATTGCTATTGTTCCTTTGGCTATTTTTATTTTTGTGATTGTTTTTAATTTTAGTGAAAATTTAAATAGTCGAATCGGTATCGTGTTGTTATTTTTCCCATTCTTCATTTATTTGAATAAGGATTTTTTTAATGCACGAAGTCCAGCCAAACGTATTTTAGGATATCAAGTAGTAGATAGAAAAACAGAAATACCTGCAAGTGAATTACAATGTTTCATAAGAAATCTAACTATTTGCTTTATTTGGCCCATTGAAGTTATTGTTGGGCTAATTAGTCCAAGTAGGCGAATAGGTGATTTCATAGCAAATACAAAAGTTATTCCTGCTGAAAAGATAAAATTAAACACCTTGCGGCTTGAATTTAAAAATACACGTTTTAAAGCCAACTATATAATAATTGTTATCATTGGTTTCCTTTATTTTTATGGACTTAGCTTTATTTACCTAGTACATCAATGACTGTTTAAAAGGCTTAATGAAATACTAGGTTCTCTGCTATTCATAAGATTTGTGCATGTTTGAGTTTAGTGAAATTTTACTATAAGTTACGGTATATGATTAATGAATTAATAAAACAGCAAAGTTGGTGGAAACTGAACTGGAAATGGTTTATTCCCGCTATCGCTGTACTTACATTTTCGATTCTAATTTTCTTATCTACCGGTTTGGATGCAATTACTGCTAATTTGACAAAAGCCTACGCTGATACAGCACTTTATGAAAATGCCCTCCAAAAAGTAAAAGCGGAAGAAAGGGTCATTGAAATAATTGGAGAGATTCAGACCATTGATAAATTCGCTATTTTAGAAGGTTCAGTAAAGTATTCTGAGGATAATAAAACCGTACGCTCATCCATACGAGTAAAAGGAACCAAAGGAAAAGGAATGATGGATATTATCGCAGACAGAGTTGATGACCAATGGCAGTATCAAAAAATTAATTTCCGCATTGAAAAACCTATAGAAGAAAAA
>CALIIP010000229.1 GCA_938018045.1 uncultured Flavobacteriaceae bacterium | reverse complement strand
TTGACATAATTATTTTAAGTTTTTAGTTAAAAATTATTTTTTATTGACGATAAAAGTAAGGCATTTTTTCTAAATCAGAATGGAACACTACTTTTTTTTAGAATGATTCAAGTATCTTTGTGTTTTTATAAATTAAAATATCAAATGACTAAAACCATTACCGGATTTTCAAAATTATCAAAAGAAGAAAAAATTGATTGGCTTGTAAACACTTTTTTTACTGATGCTCAGAGTGCAAAAAACACTTTGAACCAGTATACTAATTCTGATAAAAAGTTGCAAGAATTACACGATGATTTTATTGAAAACACTATTTCAAATTATTATTTGCCCTATGGTGTTGCTCCAAATTTTGTGATAAATGGGAAGGAATATGCAGTGCCAATGGTAACGGAAGAAAGTTCTGTTGTTGCAGCAGCATCTTTAGTTGCTAAGTTTTGGAGTACGCGAGGAGGTTTTAAAGCCGAAGTGTTATCAACCAAAAAAATTGGACAAGTTCATTTTATGTTCGATGGTGATTTTGATGAATTGCAAGATTATTTTGATACAAACAAAAATCGCTTATTTGAAGTAACAGAAGCGATTACTAAAAATATGCGCAAACGTGGAGGAGGAATTTTGGATATTGAGTTGCGTAACAAAACATCAGAATTAAAAAATTATTATCAGTTGCATGTCACTTTTGATACCCAAGATTCGATGGGAGCAAATTTTATCAATTCTTGTTTAGAAGCGATAGCAAATGAATTTAAAAATGATAGTATACAAGTTGTGATGAGTATTTTGTCAAACTATGTTCCAGAATGTATAGTTCGAGCAGAAGTATCTTGTAAAGTTGAAGAATTGTATCATGAAAATCCTGAGTTGTATGCACAGAAATTTGAACAAGCTGTTCAGATTGCAAATGTAGAACCTCATAGAGCAGTGACTCATAATAAAGGGATTATGAACGGAATTGATGCCGTTGTAATCGCAACTGGAAACGATTTTAGAGCCGTAGAGTCTGGTGCGCATGCCTATGCATCGAGAAGTGGAACTTATAGAAGTTTGACAAATTGTGAAATAAAAAATGGAATTTTTAAATTTTGGATAGAAATTTCGTTGGCTTTAGGAACCGTTGGCGGATTGACAGCTCTACATCCTTTGGCGAAATTATCTTTGCAATTATTGCAAAACCCATCAGCAAAAGAATTGATGAAAATTGTTGCAGTTGCTGGTTTGGCACAAAATTTTGCAGCTTTACGAGCATTGACAACTACAGGGATACAACACGGACACATGAAAATGCACTTGTCAAATATCATCAAACAGTTAGGAGCATCAGAAAGTGAAACAACAAATTTATTGAACCATTTTGCGGATAAGCAAGTTTCTCACAGTGCTGTTGTTGAAGCATATAATAATTTGAAACAATAGATGCAGAAGTTTTACTCAAACGGAAAATTACTAATTACAGGAGAATATGTTGTGCTTGATGGCGCAAAATCTTTGGCTGTTCCAACTAAGTTTGGTCAAGATTTAATTGTAAATAAAATCAAAGAGTCAACTTTACTTTGGGAGAGTTATGACGAATTAGAGAATACTTGGTTTGAAGCAGAATTTAGATTGCCTGACCTCAGAATTGTTAATGAAACTTTTAATTCTGATAATGATAAGAAACAAGAATCAATAGCCAAAACACTTCAAAAAATATTGCAAGAAGCAAAAGTGTTGAATCCAAAATTTTTAATTTCTGATGAAGGATTTCGCGTTAAAACTAATTTATCTTTTCCTCGAAATTGGGGACTTGGGACATCATCAACATTGATAAATAATATCGCAAATTGGGCAAAAGTGGATGCTTTTGAGTTGTTAAGCACTTCTTTTGGAGGAAGCGGTTATGATATTGCATGTGCGCAAAATGATTCGCCAATTATGTATCGATTATATGATAAAAAACCAATTATTGAAATAATTGATTTTCAACCAAAATTTTCTGATCAATTGTATTTTGTTCATTTAAATGTGAAGCAAAATAGTAGATCAGGAATAAATAAATACAGGGAATTTGAAAGGAACAATGGTGATATAATAAATGATATCTCAACGATTACAAACGAAATAGTTTTATGTAATAATTTGTCAGAATTCGAAAGATTATTGAAAAAGCACGAACAAATTATTTCCAAAGTAATTCAAAACAAACCAATTCAAGAATTGATATTTAAAGATTATTTCGGTCAAACAAAAAGTTTGGGAGCTTGGGGCGGAGATTTTATTTTAGCAACAGGAAATGACGATACACCAAAATATTTTAAAGAAAAAGGTTTTGAGACAGTTGTTCCGTATAAAGAAATGATTAAATGAGCAAAATAGTAATAATTGGAGGTGGTGCAGCAGGATATTTTGCAGCGATAACAGCAGCAGAAAAGAATCCGAAAGCAGAAGTAATCATTCTTGAAAAAGGGAAAAAAGTATTACAGAAAGTTAAGATTTCTGGAGGTGGACGTTGTAATGTAACGCATGCTTGTTTTGTGCCAAATGAACTCGTTGAATTTTATCCAAGAGGAAAAAAAGAATTGCTCGGACCTTTTCACACCTTTATGACAGGTGATACTATGGAATGGTTTGATACTCGAAATGTTCCTTTAAAAATAGAAGAAGACAACCGCATTTTTCCAGAATCTAATTCTTCACAAACAATTATAGACTGTTTAACTCAAAGTGCAGAAAATGCTGGAGTTAAATTGTGGCTCGAGCAAAATGTTCAATCAGTAAAAAAAGTTGGAGAAACTTTTGAAATAACAACGAACACACAAACAATTACTGCTGATAAATTATTGATTGCCGCAGGATCAAATCCAAAAATGTGGGCGTTAGCAGAAACTTTAGGACATACCATAGTTGAGCCAGTTCCGTCATTATTTACGTTTAATATTAATGATAAAAGATTAAAAGATTTACTCGGAATTTCTGTTCCGATGGCAACAATAAAAATTCTAAAAACAAAATTAGAGTCTACAGGGCCTTTGTTAATCACTCATTGGGGAATGAGCGGCCCAGGAATTTTGAAATTATCTGCTTTCGGAGCAAGAATATTGGCAGAGAAAAATTACCAATACAATGTTGAGGTAAATTGGGTGTCAAAACCAACGGAACAAGTTTTTGAAGTGTTGAAATCTGCAAAAAAAGACTTGAACAAAAAGCAAATAGCACTTAAATCTTTATACGCTGCAATTCCAAAGAGATTGTGGGAACGTTTGGTGCTTTCGAGTAATATTAGCACAGCAACTCGTTGGGTAGATTTGAGTAATAATCAATTACTAGAATTGGCAAATCAGTTAACAAAAGGGGTTTTTAATGCGAATGGAAAAAGCACTTATAAAGACGAATTTGTTACTTCTGGAGGTGTCAATCTAAAAGAAATTGATTTCAAAAAATTTGAAAGCAAGATGCATAAAAATTTATTTTTTGCGGGAGAAATACTCGATATTGATGCTGTTACTGGAGGTTTTAATTTTCAGAATGCGTGGACTGGCGGATTTATTGCTGGAAATTCTATGGCAGAAGATTAACCCAATTCTCCGCGATGAGGTTTTAGTGCATCACGAACAGTTTTCATATTATCTTCATCTACAGTCATAAAAGCGATTGTGTGCATATCAGAAATTTCAAGATGATTTATTTCATA
>CALIIP010000228.1 GCA_938018045.1 uncultured Flavobacteriaceae bacterium | reverse complement strand
AAGATTAATTAAAGAAACATTTGTAACTCCTCAAGATTATAAATATCCTTTTTTAGGGTAAAAAATCAATAGGTAAACAATTAATAAAACGCGCCAATTGGCGCGTTTTATAATTTAAAAAAGAAGTATTATATTTGAAAGTCTTTAAGTTCAGGATTATGCAAAAAAAATTACTTACGTTTATACTTATTCTTTCATCAATTTTTTCTTTTTCACAGAATGATAAAACAACTATTTTAGAAAATTTTGACAAAACTGGAATGGAAACATCTATTCTAAATTTATTATCATCAGATTTAGAAAAATATAAGAATGATGCTGCAAATACTTATAATTTTTATCAAATATATAAGACAATCGCTCAAAGTGATATTGAAAATCGTTTAATGCCTTTGTCCGAATTAAAAAACAGAACAAAGACTTCAATAATTCAATTATCAATTTTACATTCAGATTATGATATAATTACTGAAGAAGCAATTACAAATGGTTCTGTAATTAAAAGTTCTGATGGTAAATTGAAAAGAATAAACAATGATGATATTTTTAAAAAAAAATCAATCACTATTGCAACATCTTTAACTCCAAAAAAGAAAGGATTAGCAACTACCTATAATTTATCTTCAAACGACGTCTTCAATACATCAGACAATCCGATAAAATCGATCAATATAGATTTTGATAATGATGAGGGTTTTAAATCAATCGCTCTTGATCAAGACATTCAAATAAATTACACATCAGAAGGCAAAAAAAAACTTCAGTTTAAAATTACTTTTGCTGATGGTAGTGTTCAAAAATCATCATCAATAATTAAAATAAAATATTCTAATGCTGATTTAAAAACACTTTTTAATCGTGTAGTTCTCGACATTACTGCGACTATGCCAACAGATATATTACTTCCTTATGGTGAAGCCATTTCTTATCCAGGAAAAGGTGAATATGAAATTTTTAAAAGTGCAGATGATGTTCTAGATAAACCTATTTTTCTTGTTGATGGTTTTGATCCTGGAGACGGAAGAGATATTGCCAGTATTTATTCTCTTTTAGACTTTGACAATGGTGGAACTACTCAAAATTTAGGAGATTTGGTAAGAGCTGAAGGTTTTGACATTATAATTCTAAACTTTCCATATTATACTCGACCAGAAGATGGAATGGAGGTTGATGGAGGAGCAGACTTTGTAGAACGTAATGCGATGCTTTTAGTAGAACTTATCAATATTATAAATACGCATCCTGATAGAGTCGGCACAGAAGAAAATGTTGTGATCGGTCCTAGTATGGGCGGATTGATTTCAAGATATGCTTTAAACTACATGGAAAGCGAATCATTAGATCACGAAACAAGATTGTGGATGTCTTTTGATTCTCCTCATCATGGTGCAAATGTTCCTATTGGTTTTCAACATTTATTTAACTATTTAAGTTATGGATTAGATACTTGGGTTGGTGATTTTAGTTTAGAATCTTTAAGGCCTATAGTTGATGGTATGCTAAAATCTCCTGCTGCAAGGCAAATGTTAACTGATCAATTTGAACCTCATTTAGCAAGCGGAGAAATTTCAGAATTTGACCCAAATTTAACATTGCCGATTGCACATCCTTTTAAAGATCTTTTTTATAACAGCATGAACAATTTAACAACTTCAGGTTTCCCAGAAAATTTACGCAAAGCATCTATGATTAATGGAAGTGGTGAAGGCAATCCTTATCATCACCAAGATGGAAGTGATGTAGAACCTGGAGATAAAGTATTAGATGCCTTTATACCTAATGTCGCTTTTTTGACAGATGCTTATTTTGATGTTTGGTTTACACCAGATTTAGGACAACAAATTAAAATTGATGATATCTGGATTGACGCTCCTTTTCTTTGTTTTTGTGACATCTATGCTGACGCTAGTTCGAAAGCAAATTCATATTCAGATGGTATTGATGCAGCTTCTGGTGGTTTGTTTGATTTGGTTTCACTTGCTGCAGATTTTGGAAATTCAGACCCAACAATAACTGCTTTCTTTAATGCT
Source organism: uncultured Flavobacteriaceae bacterium (assembly GCA_938018045.1). GTDB lineage: Bacteria > Bacteroidota > Bacteroidia > Flavobacteriales > Flavobacteriaceae > Urechidicola. The sequence goes on along the minus strand of CALIIP010000228.1, from coordinate 2,459 downwards.
TTAAATGTTGATTATTTTAATTTTATCCCGTCTGTGAGTGCTATGGCATTAGAGATCACCAATGATGAGATTGATTGGTTTCATACACCCTCAAATCTTGTTACAGAGAATGGCGTAAATAATACAACTCCTTTTGACGCTTGGTATATGCCTATAGACAATGAACCACATGTAACCGTAACTCCAGCAAATTTTGATTTTGCTTGGGATGAAATTGTATTGTTTGTTTTAAATACTGATGAATTTGATTTAGACAACTCATACTCAATTATTAAAAACCCAGTTTCTAATTCTATTCAAATCAGAATGAATAAACAAAATGTTGAAAATATAACTGCAAAAGTATATGCTATAACTGGACAAGAAGTTGCGTATAAAACGTTTATAAACCCAACAAATCAAATAGAAATTTCTGTAAACCTTAGTTCAGGAGTTTATCTATTAGAGTTAAATGATACAGAAACTGTTTTTAAAACGAAGTTAATCGTTCAATAATTTATGGCTTGAACTTTAGCGGAAGGTGAACCACTTTTTTAGTTTCAAAAAATTCTTCTTTAAAATAATCTTGAAGATCAAAAATAGTGGCTTTTGGAAAAGCTGAGAGTTCTTCAGTTAAATCTCCTCCTTTGAGGTATAAAATTCCGTTTTTAAGTTTGTGGTTTGATTTTTTACTGATTTTCTTTTTTGTCCATCTTACAAAAGTTTCCATTTGAGCAACGGCACGACTTACTATAAAATCATACGTATCTTTATCTTCTTCTACTCTTCCATGTGTTGTTTTAACATTGGTCAAACCAAGACCTTCAACAACACCATCTACAACTTTTATTTTTTTACCGATACTGTCTACCAAATGAAATTGAACCTCAGGAAATAAAATTGCCAACGGAATTCCTGGGAAACCTCCTCCTGTACCAACATCTAATACTTTTGTTCCAGGTTCAAAAGGTTGTACCTTAGCAATACCTAAAGAATGTAATACGTGTCGTAAATACAACTCGTCTATATCTTTACGAGAAACTACATTTATCTGCACATTCCAATCTGCATATAATTTTTCTAATTGTTGAAATTGAGAAATTTGAATATCAGATAGATCAGTAAAATAATTTTGTAAAATTTTCATTGAGTTGAATATATTGTGCAAAAATACTATCTTGCATTGAAATAATTAACAAATTTCTAACGTTTATAAGTCAACATACAAAAAAAGTCCCTTAAATTTGTACAAAATTTTACACAATGCAAAAAATACGTTTTTCAACAACAGATAAAGCTAAGTTTTTTAGAACTCTAAATAAAAAAGTGAACAGTTATTTTAAAGAAAATAATCTTAAAAAAACTGGAAACTGGAAACTATATCTTAAAGCCGTAATAATGTTTACATTATTAATTGGCCCTTTAGTGTTAGTTCTTTCTGTAAGTTTGCCTGTTTGGGCTCAAATTCTATGCATGATGACAGTTGGTGTTGGAATGGCAGGAGTTGGAATGAATGTGATGCACGATGCAAATCACGAATCATTTTCGAGCAAAAAATGGATAAATAAATTAATGGGAAGTAGTATTTATATTCTTGCCGGAAATGACTATAACTGGAAAGTACAGCACAATGTTTTACACCATACATACACCAACATTCAAGGTCATGATGAAGACATTGATGCAGGAAGAATTATCCGTTTTTCAAAACATACAAAATGGATGAGAATTCATAAATACCAAAAATATTACGCCTTTTTATTATATGGATTGTTAACTGTAAATTGGGCAATCACTACAGATTTCAAACAAACATATCAATATTTAAAGAGAAAATTATCTTACGGTAAGATGCCAAATCCAGCAACACAATGGACAAAACTTATCATCGGTAAAATTGTGTATTATGCACTTTGGGTTGCGTTACCGCTATTTGTAGGTTTCGCTTGGTGGCAAGTTTTAATAGGATTTTTTGTAATGCACTATACAGCAGGAATTATTCTAAGTGTGGTTTTTCAATTAGCACATGTAATGCCAAACACAGATATGCCTACTCCAGATGAAACAGGGAATATGAAAAATACGTGGGCTATTCACCAATTGTATACAACATCTAATTTTGCGCCAAAAAGTTGGTTGGTTGGCTTTTTTACTGGTGGATTAAACTATCAAGTTGAGCACCATCTATTCTCTCATATTAGTCATGTACATTATAAAAAATTGGCAAAAATAGTGAAGGAAACTGCGCAAGAATTTCAATTGCCTTACAATGAATATAAGACAATGCGCAAAGCAATTATAGAACACTACAAGCAATTAAGCCTTTTAGGTCAAAAGCCTACTTTAGCATAATAAAAACATTAAAAATTAAATGATTGGCAAAAGTTTTACTTTTGCCTTTTTTTATATCTTTACCACACTAAAAACAACCATATGGATTTCCTTTCTGATAGAATTAATAGTTTACCAATTTCTGCAAC
>CALIIP010000227.1 GCA_938018045.1 uncultured Flavobacteriaceae bacterium | reverse complement strand
TAGGAACCAATTTGGTGTAATCACCATTGTTTCTAATAACGTCACGTACAATAGAAGATGCGATATAAGAAGTTTTTGCAGCAGTCAATAAAAAGACAGTTTCAATAGGAGCAAGGTCTCTATTGGTGTGTGCAATTGCTTTTTCAAACTCAAAATCTGCAGGATTTCGCAATCCACGAAGAATAAATTTCACATTGTTTTTTAGGCAAAAATCTACTGTCAAACCTTTGTAACTTACAACTGTAATTTTTGGTTCGTCTTTAAAAGATTCTTTAATGAAGTTCATTCGTTCTTCGAGCGAAAACATATATTTTTTATCGGCATTTACACCAATTGCAACAATTACTTCGTCAAAAAGTGTAACGCCACGTTTAATAATATCGTAATGTCCTAAGGTAACTGGATCAAAAGATCCTGGAAAAATTGCTCTTCTCATTATTACTGTTTATTTGTCTATTTGTTTAGACGTGTATTTGTAAATATACAAAATTTAGATTCTTCTGATTCGTAAAGTATATTATTTGTCATTCTGAGTGAAACGAAGAATCTCTTATCTTCACTTTCATCTCGACTCCGCTCGAAGTGACAGTTCAGAATGGCACTTATTAAAATTAATAACTCAAAATTCAACACTCATAACTCAAAGCGCTTCCTCAATAGCGTTGCCAAACAAATCTTGAAGACTTATTCCTGCTTTTGCTGCTTGTTGTGGTAGGATACTCTCATTTGTAAGTCCCGGAACTGTGTTCATTTCTATCAAATGAGGTTCACCATCAATCAGTATATATTCACTTCTCGAAAATCCGCTCATTTTTAAGACTTCATAAACACGTTTTGCAACTTCGTCAACACGTTTTTTTTCTTTTTCTGATATTCTTGCAGGTGTAATTTCCTGAGACTCTCCGTTATATTTTGCCTCATAATCAAAGAAATCATTTTCAGAAACTATTTCTGTAATTGGCAATACAATAACTTCGCTTTTATAATTAATCACTCCAACCGATACTTCTGTTCCGTCAAGAAAAGATTCAATAATTATTTCGTCATCTTCTTTTAAAGATAACTTAATGGCAGCTTTTAGCTGCTCTTCTTTATAAACTTTTGAAACGCCAAAACTACTTCCAGCCTTATTTGCTTTTACAAAACACGGTAAACCAACTTTATCAATTATTTCTTTTTCATTTATGGTGTCGCCCAAATTAAGGTGAAAAGATGTTGCCATTTTAATTCCGTAAGATCTTAAAACACTCAAACAATCTCTTTTGTTGAATGTCAATGCCATTTGATACGAAGGTGCAGATGTATGCGGAATTTCGAGTAATTCAAAATAGGAAATCAATTGACCGTCTTCTCCTGGAGTTCCATGAATCGCATTAAAAACACAGTCAAAATTTATTTTTTGATTATCTATTGTTGCCGAAAAGTCGTGTTTGTTTATAGGATATTCGGTTTCGCTTTGTACTAAAACCCATCTATCTTTAAAAATATGAACAGCAAAAACGTTGTATTTATTACTATCTAAGTTTTCACAAACAACCGCTCCACTTTTTAAAGAAATCTGGTATTCAGATGAGTATCCGCCCATCACAACGGCAATGTTTTTCTTCATTAGATTAATGCTTTAAAACAAAAATACAAAAAGAAACATATCTATTTTGAATTAATATTAAAAACCAATCATAATTCCGATAGACGGCAATACATTTCCAGATTCATTTTTAATATCATAGGTTTGATATCGTTGGCTATCATTAGGATTTTCCATTGGATTTCCGTTAGTATCTCTTACAACATCTAAGAATGGTTGCGTTTCAATTTTTGCACCATACGCGTTTTGAATATCAAGATATGCATTCAAATACCATTTATTAAAATACCATTTTTTATCAACTCGTATATCTAAAGAATGCGAAGTCGGATTTCTTTCAGTATTCAATCTATCCCAATCATTTATTCCTTGTTGTGAAACATCCCAAATTTCTTTAAGCGATGATAATTGCTCGTCAAAAGGAGTGTAAGGAGCGCCACCTAAAAGCCTAAATTTTGCGCCAACTTCCCAGTTTTTTGCTAATTTTTTTCCAGCAACAAGATTTAATATGTGTTTATTGTCCCAAGAAGAAGGAACATACCTATTATTAGCATCTTTAAACTCACTTCTAACAAATGTATATGATAAAATACCATAAATTTTATCACTTAATTTTTGCTGAGCCATAAATTCAATTCCATAACTTTTACCTGTAGATGTTGAATTTGCAGGTTCGTTACCAATAACTCCAAAATCAGCACCAAGATTGGCAAGAGAAATATTTTTATCAAGTAAAAAAGGATATTTCTTGTATTTTTTATAGAAACTTTCTACAGAAATTTTAGAGTATTTTGTTGGTCTGTATTCTATTCCTGTACTAATCTGATTGTTTTCTATATATGAGATATTGTTTTCTTTATTGATAAGCATATTGTTATTATCTCTATATCCTAAAATAGTATATGGTGGAAGTTGGAAATATTTTCCAATGCTCAAACCAAGATTTAGTTTGTCATTTAATGCATATGATGCAGAAAATCGAGGAGAAAATTGCTTTAACGGATTACTCATTTCATCAGAAAAATCATTAAAATCTGTTCTAACACCTAAAGATAATGATAAGTTATCATCAAAAAAAGATTTACTCACTTGACCAAATGCAGCATATTTATTGAAGTTAATTTTAGAATCAAAATCAATAGTTTGAACAACATT
>CALIIP010000226.1 GCA_938018045.1 uncultured Flavobacteriaceae bacterium | reverse complement strand
TTACAATATATGTTTGTGTGCTTTATATGAAGAACGAACCAAAGCGCCACTTTCTACATGTCTAAAGCCCATTTTTAAGCCTATTTCTCTATACTTGTCGAATTGCTCTGGAGTAATAAATTCTTTCACAGGAAGATGCTTTTTACTTGGCTGAAGGTATTGACCAATCGTAACAACATCAACATTAACATCTGCGAGGTCTTGCATTGTTTGTATAACTTCTTCTTCCTTTTCACCTAAACCAAGCATAATTCCTGATTTGGTTCTATGTGCACCGTTATCTTTAAGGTATTTTAAAACTGCCAGACTACGATCATATTTGGCTTGAATACGTACTTCACGAGTCAATCTTCTTACAGTTTCTACATTATGAGAAATAACTTCTGGAGCTACTTCAAGAATTCTATCGATATTTTTGTGAATCAATTGAAAATCTGGAATCAAGGTCTCAAGTGTTGTCTTCGGATTTGCTCTTCGGATTGCCTTGATTGTTTCTGCCCAAATAATTGAGCCTCCATCTTTCAGGTCATCTCTATCTACAGAGGTGATTACAGCATGCTTAATTTCCATTATTTTGATAGAACGTGCAACTTTCTCAGGTTCTTCCCATTCTACAGTATCAGGTCTTCCAGTTCTTACACCACAAAAACCACATGAACGCGTACAGATATTCCCTAAAATCATAAAAGTAGCAGTTCCTTCACTCCAACATTCACCCATATTTGGGCAACTTCCGCTTGTGCAAATAGTGTGTAAGTCGTATTTTTCAACAACTCCACGTAGTTCCGTATATTTTTTTCCTGTAGGAAGTTTTACACGTAACCATTTTGGTTTTTTAACTCTTTCGGTAGTTTGTTCTGTCATAATTATAAGTTGTCACTTCGAACTTAGTCGATAAGTTATTGCAAATTTACAAATTCATTAAATACCAAGCACTAAAACCGATTAAGAAAAATATCCCTGAATAACTCAATATTTTCATTCCTGTTGAAGGCCGCCATTCTTCGGGAGTATGTTTCCCAGAAATTAACACAAAATTGATAATCGCATAGAATGGTGCAGTTAAGAAAGATAGTATTGTTGCGACTTTTATCAATGTCCCCATTTCTGATAAGAAAAACTTAAGTATTAATATAGTTCCAATGGCTAAAAAGAAGATCCAAAATAAATACATTTTTTTGAAGACTTTGTTTGAAAGTAATTCAACTGTTTTGCTCATTGCTCTTGGCGAAGCATCAAGTGTTGTAAGTGTTGTGCTAAACATTGTTGTGAATGCTGCAATACCTATAAAAAGGTACATAGAATCACCAATTGTACTTGTATATAAATTGATGAGTTGATGTGCGAATTTTCCTGCGCTTCCGCTAAAATCTTCTCCAGATTGATACATTACTACTGTACCTAGCGTAAGAAAACAAAAGCCTAAAAACAGCGTAATTACATAGCCAACATTAAAATCAAAAATACTTTTTTTGGTATCGAATTCTTTGTTGTCTTTTTGCTTTTCTATCGCCCAAAGAGATTGCCAAATTGATACATCAAGAGGTGCTGGCATCCAACCTAAAAAAGCAATTAGAAATCCAATTTCAAGTGTTTCTTTCGGTAAAACTTGTGTGAAAGTAAAGGAATTTGTTGTGTTAAAAGTTGCAACAACCACTGAAGCTATTGTTGTGATAGTTAGTGTTATGATAATGATTTTCATTAAGTTATCTAAAAATCGATAGCGACCTCTTAATAAAATTATTAAACCAATAATAGTAATGATAATACTCCAAGTTATTGGGTCATCTGTGAAGCCAAATAAACTAATTGCCAAACCTGCAGTTACTATTGTTACTGCTGCTTGAATGGTAAACATCGTTGCAAGATTCAATAAAAAATAAGCAACTAAAACTCCTTTTCCGAGTTTGTGATAACCGTCTAATAAACTTTCTCCTGTTGCAGTTGCGTATCTCGGACCATATTGAAAGAAAGGATATTTGAATAAATGTACAAGAAGTAAAGCCCAAAGCAAGCCAAAACCAAAGTCTGCACCAGCGCGTGTAGATTGTACTAAATGTGAAACTCCAATCGCAGCACCAGCAAATAATAATCCAGGACCAAATGATTTGAGTTGTTTTATCATTTTTTATGCGAAATTATTTCGGAAAGTAATTTTTTTGCTCTTAGCAAATTTACTTTTACAGAACTCATTGATTCGTTGAGCGTTTCTGCAATTTCTTTATAACTCAATTCTTGAAAATAACGCAAGTTGATTATCTCCTGCTGTTTCTTATTCAACTTTTTGATGTATGATAATAATTCCGCTAAATTTTGTTCGTTAATGATTTGATCTTCAGGAGAAGGAGCATCATCAGTAATAAGATGCGCTTCAGAGTTTTTCTTATTCAGCGACACCATTTCTTTCTTTTTCCCTCTAAGAGAATCAATAAAAATGTTTTTTGAAATCGATACTAACCACGTTTTGAAGTTGTAATTGTCATTGTACAAATCTATTTTATCAAAAGCCTTTGCAAATGTTTTTATAGTAATGTCTTCTGCTTCATTCTCATTGTTTGTTTTTGCAAACTGAAACCGATAAATATCACTCCAATAAGTATTAAGTAGTTTTTTAAATGCACTTTCCTTTCCTAAACGTGCTTCGTCAATAATAATTTGAATATCTTCTTTGTTAGTCATAGATTGTGGTTACCAATGTATAGGTTTAGACACAGTATTTTTGATAAAGATACTCATTTGAATCAAAATCAAAAATATTTCTAATATTGGCGCCCAAATAATCAAATCTTTTTCATCCAGTTTTTTTGCTGATGTTCCAATAACTAGATATTGAATTAGCATTCTGAATAAGACAATTCCGAGTACAATTTCCCATTGAAATACTGTAATGAGTAGGATAGAGGCTAGCAGCCAAAATGATATTTGCGAAACATAGAATAACGCTAGTAAAAACTTATGAATTGGTTTGTAATGTGATGCCGTTGAAACATGTCTTCTTTTTTGATGTATCCAATTTTTATAAGATTTTTTAGGTTCAGATAGCGTAAAGCTATCTGCAACATAAGATAGGATAACATTCTGATTTGTAGCGTTTTTATTCACAAACAAATCATCATCACCAGATCTTATGTGCATATGATTTGAAAAACCATTTGATTTAAAAAATAACGATTTGGTATATGCAAGGTTTCTCCCAACTCCCATATACGGCAGACCAATTTTGGCATACGAAAAGTATTGAATTGCCGTAAAAAGTGTTTCAAATCTTATGAGTTTATTCAGCAAAGAATTTTTTATTTTCTGATAAGCACCATAACCCAAAACAATTGATTTTTCTTCTGTAAAATGGCTTGTCATTTCTGTAATCCAGTTTTCAGAAATAGGTTTACAATCTGCATCAGAAAAAAGTAAGTGTTCGTGAGTTGCTGCTTTTATTCCGAGCGTTAATGCGTATTTTTTACTCCTCCAAAATTGTTCGTTAGCAACGACATCAACAATCTTTATTTTTGTTGGATGCTTGTCTTTAAACGATTGCATGATATCAAGCGTATCATCAAAAGATGCATCGTTGATGAGTACTAGTTCGTAGTTGCTATATTTTTGATTGATAAACGATGGTAAAAACTGTTTTAAGTTCTCAGATTCGTTGTGAGCACA
>CALIIP010000225.1 GCA_938018045.1 uncultured Flavobacteriaceae bacterium | reverse complement strand
GTTCCAGGACCAAAAACGCCAATCACACCAACGCCAAATAAGAAATCGTAATCTTGTGGAGGTATAACGCCTCCAGCAATTACTTTGATATCTCCACGTCCATAGTTTTTGAGTTCGTTAATTACTTGCGGAATCAATGTTTTGTGTCCTGCAGCGAGTGAAGAAACACCCAAAATATGCACATCGTTTTCAACGGCTTGTTTGGCAACCTCTTTTGGTGTTTGAAACAACGGACTAATATCAACATCAAAGCCTAAATCGGCAAAACTAGTAGCGACCACTTTTGCGCCTCTATCATGACCGTCTTGTCCCATTTTTGCTACCATTATTCGTGGTCTTCGACCATCTAAATCGGCAAATCTATCGGCAAGTTCTGTCGCTAATTTGAAGTACTTATCGTCTTTTATTTCTTTGCTATACACGCCTGAAATTGAATTAATTGTGGCTTTATATCTGCCAAAAACAGTTTCTAAAGCAGTAGATATTTCGCCTAAAGTGGCTCTGTTTCGTGCTGCTTTTACTGCCAAATCTAGTAAATTTCCAGTACTTGATTGCGCACAGGCAGTCAAATCTGCTAAAGATTGCTGTACATCAGTATCATTTCTGTCGGCTTTTAATATGTTTAACCGTTTGATTTGAGAATCTCTAACCGCATTATTATCAACTTCAAGAATCTGCATTTCCTCTTCTTCTTTCAGTTGATAAGCGTTTACACCAACAATAATATCTTGTCCGCTATCTATTCGTGCTTGTTTTTTTGCAGATGCTTCCTCAATTCTCATTTTCGGAATTCCTTTTTCAATAGCCTTCGTCATTCCGCCCAATTCTTCAATCTCTTGCATCAATTTCCAAGCATCATCGGCAATGTCTTTGGTCATTTTTTCTAAGGCGTAACTTCCAGCCCAAGGATCAACAGTTTTGGTAATGTTGGTTTCTTCTTGAATGTATATTTGCGTATTTCTTGCAATTCTTGCTGAGAAATCGGTAGGTAAAGCAATCGCTTCATCCAACGCGTTGGTATGTAATGATTGTGTTCCTCCAAATGCTGCAGCCATCGCTTCTATAGTTGTTCGTGCTACATTGTTAAAGGGGTCTTGCGCAGTAAGGCTCCATCCACTTGTTTGACAATGTGTTCTCAATGCCAATGATTTTTGATTTTGAGGACTGAATTCTTGCACAATTTTAGCCCAAAGCATTCTTCCTGCTCGCAGTTTTGCAATTTCTCTAAAATGATCCATTCCTATTGCCCAAAAGAAAGAAAGTCTTGGAGCAAAAGCATCTATTTTCATTCCAGCATTTAATCCAGTTCTAATATATTCTAATCCGTCAGAAAGCGTGTAAGCCAATTCAATTTCTGATGTTGCGCCTGCTTCTTGCATATGATATCCTGAAATAGATATGCTGTTGAACTTTGGCATAAATGCAGTCGTGTACTTAAAGATATCAGCAATAATTTTCATAGAAGGTGTTGGCGGATAGATGTATGTATTCCGCACCATAAACTCCTTCAAAACATCATTTTGTATCGTACCAATCAATTGACTAGGATCAACTCCTTGTTCTTCTGCAGCAACGATATAGAAAGCTAAAATTGGTAGAACGGCACCATTCATAGTCATAGAAACCGACATTTTATCTAACGGAATTTGGTCAAATAAAATCTTCATATCTTCAACAGAATCTATTGCAACTCCTGCTTTTCCAACATCGCCTTGCACGCGTTCATGATCAGAATCATAACCTCTATGTGTTGCCAAATCAAAGGCAACAGAAAGTCCTTTTTGACCTGCTTTTAAGTTTCTTAAATAGAATGCATTACTTTCTTCGGCAGTAGAAAATCCAGCATATTGGCGTATTGTCCATGGTCTACGGACATACATTGTTGAGTATGGACCACGAAGATTTGGAGAAATTCCGGCAACAAAATTTTCATGTTCAAAGTTTTCACTTTTTACTTTTGAGCCTTTTACTTCTATATGTTGAATGTCTTTTCGCACCTATTGTTCTATAATTTTATAGTTCCATTTACTTGACTTGTGAGTTGCAACAAATTCGTTAATGAAAATTCCAGAACCACCAACAGCCAAACTAATAATGGCAGCCTTTAATGCGTTAGATGGATCTACAAGAATAACAATTGCACTAAACCCTAAGCCAATGTATCCAGCAGTTGTTAAAAAAGTTCCAGCAATTCCAGCACCAACAGATCGACTTTTGATACGTTCTATATTCTCTAATTTTATTTCTTGACCTTTAACCGAAATTGTTGATTCATTTATAATTGTAAATCTACCAATAAACTTTTTTCCATCAAGCGTTTTGACTTTTACTCTTTTATTTTCTTTAAATAATTTTACTTTTCCAGTTTCATTTTTTGTCAACTGAATAAATTTTTCTTGCGCAAACGAATTCGATACAAAAAGGATAAGAAAGGCAATAAGTGTTATTTTTTTCATGATATATGGTTTTTACTTTAGATGCTAAAATTCTCTAAAGGTTGCCTTTTTCTTTTTCTAATCTTTCTTTTTCAATTTTTTCTGATAATCGTTTCGCAACAATTGGTGCAATTAATGTTTTTCTAGGTTTCGTTTTTGTAAACGGATACAATTCGATGGTATCATTCATTTTGTCATCCAAATTCGGATGCTTGTTTGTTCCTAATAAAACCAATTCGCCAGTATCAAATTGTGCTTGTTCTTTGTCTGCCGATTCTTTTATTTTTCGTTGGATGGTCCCTTCTTTTAATTGCTTTAAGAATCCTCCGCTTTTTTCAATGTCTTTAAAAATTTCTAGTGCTTTTTCAGCAATTTCTTTGGTTAAAGATTCTATGTAATAAGTTCCTTCTGCAAAAATTTGAGCGGTTTTAAAGTAACTTTCTTCTTTCAATATCAGCAATTGATTACGAGAAATGCGTTCTCCAAATTCATTTTTCTTGTGATAAACTTCGTCGTAAGAAACATTGCTAATCGTGTTTGCTCCACCTAAAACTGCAGACATACATTCGGTTGTAGTTCTGAGCATGTTGGTGTTATAATCATACAACGTTTTATTTCTGAGTGATGGTTGTACAGAAACATGAGCATCAATAGTTAAAGAATAATCATCACAAAGCGTTTTCCATAAATAGCGAAACGCTCTAATTTTTGCAATTTCAAAAAAATAATTACTACCAACCGAAAAGCTGAAATTTATTATTGACTCTTCTGCTATTTTACCTCTCGAAATAACATTTAAATATTCATTTCCATGAGCCAAAGCATATGCAACTTGTTGCACAGTTGTTGCGCCAGCGTTTTGATATTGCGATGCGTTTACTTGTAAAACTATAGCGTTATCAGTTGTTTTTTTACTGATGTTACTCAATTTTTCAAAATCTGAAGTCAAATTATGAAACCAATTTCCAGTTTTAACAAGGTTACCAATAATATCAATATTTAGAAATATGGAATTGTTTTTAGTGTGATTTAACAAATCGATGCTAAAACTTTCTGACATGAAATTAAGTTGAAAGTGAATCTCAGCATCAATATTTTGTAAAACAATTGGAATGTCAAAAGGTTCATCAGCAATAAATAAAATACTGTTTGCTCCTCTTTTTAAAGCATCTACTGCAAGAAAATTCGCTGTTTTTTCATCAGAAATAAAAATTCGCTGACAAATTTTAAATTCATCTGAATTTTTTGGAACATCAACTTTTTCAAAATCATCTGCATGATAAAAAGGTTTTATTGTGATGCCTTCGTTTGTTTGAGTTAGTAACGTGGAATTGTAATCTGCACCTTTGAGGTCAAACTGAATTTTTTGTTTCCACTGTTTAGAGGTCACTGAAGAAAAATCGCTAAATAAAGAATTACTCATTTTTATTATTTTTTAAGCGTATCGTACTCGATGATATAAATTTCTTCACCTTCTTTTTTCATCTTGTATTTTTCACGAGCAAATCGATCTAAACTATCAGGATCTTCGAGTTGTTTTATCTTCTTTCTGTCGTTCTTAATTTCTGTTTGATAATACTCTTTATCGTTTTCTAATTTTTCAATTTCTGGATTTAATGCCTTATGATGAAACAAGTAAGAGTTCTCGTCAATAAATAAAATCCAAACAAGAAAAACCAATAAAATGATAACAAACGGATTGCTAATAATCTTGAAAAATTTATTTTTTTTTAAGTTTTTAAGAGACATCTTTTGCAAGTTTTTCAGCAATTACAGTTTTAACAATATCTATGGCAACAGTGTTGTATCGATCATTTGGAATGATCATGTCAGCAAAGTTTTTTGTTGGCTCAATAAACTGATTGTGCATTGGCTTAAGTGTTGTTTGATAACGATCCAGCACTTCATCAATATCTCGTCCACGCTCTTGAATGTCGCGTTTTAAGCGGCGAATCAAACGTTCATCTGCATCTGCATGAACAAATATTTTTATATCACATAAATCACGTAAATCTATATTATTGAAAATCAAAATGCCTTCAACAATTATTACTTTTTTTGGATGTGTTTTTATAGTGTCTTTGGTTCTGTTGTGCGTTACAAAAGAATAAACAGGTTGCTCTATGATTTTTCCTTCTTTCAAGCCATTTAAATCTTTTACTAATAAATCAAAGTCAATTGATTTTGGATGGTCAAAATTGATTTTTGTACGTTCGTCGTAAGACAAATCATCAGTTGCTTTGTAGTATGAGTCTTGTGAAATCACACAAACTTCATCCGTTGGAAGTTGATTTAAAATTTGATTTACAACAGTTGTTTTACCGCTTCCTGTTCCTCCTGCAATACCAATAATTAACATAGTAAAATAGTTTTGATAGCAAATTTACAATTCTCTATTGAAATTCACCTCTTTTCCTTTTAAATATACTTTTTCAAGTTGATTTGAGCCAAAAGAATATGGTAAGAATCCATATGAATTGATATTTTTGGTAAGTATTAAATTTGCTTGTTTGCCAACAGTAATTGAACCTGTTTTTTTCTCTAATCCCATTGCGTATGCACCATTAATAGTTGCTGCATTGATGGCTTCTTCTGGTGTCATTTTCATTTTGATACACGCTGTAGAAACCACAAAATTCATATTTCCAGAAGGTGTCGATCCTGGATTATAATCGGTTGCTAAGGCTAATGGTAATCCTGCATCAATCATCTTTCTTGCAGGTGTATATGGAATGCTCAAAAAGTAAGAACAACTTGGTAACGCTACAGGCATAGTCTTTGTATTTTGAAGCGTAGCGATGTCTTCATCTCTCATTTCTTCTAAATGATCTACCGATAAAGCGTTGTGTTTTACGCCAATTTGTACGCCTCCTATTGCAGTAAATTGATTCACATGGATTTTTGGAATTAGTCCGTGTTTTTTTCCTGCTTTTAAAATAAAATCCGTGTCAGAAACCGAAAAATAACCAGTTTCACAGAAAACATCTACATACTCTGCTAAATTTTCTGAGGCTATTTTTGGCATAATTTCATCAACAAGTATATCTAAATATCTTTGTTTATTTTTTTTATATTCTTTTGGAACTGCATGTGCGCCTAAAAATGTTGCTTTTATTTCTATCGGATAATTTTCTTTCAGCCTTTTGATTACACGTAACATTTTTAATTCTGCATCAACTGCTAAACCATATCCAGATTTTATTTCAACGGCTCCTGTCCCTAACATTATTACTTCTTCTAAGCGAACTTTACTTTGCTCGTATAAATTATCTTCTGATGTTTCTTGTAGTTTTTTTGCTGAATTTAAGATTCCGCCTCCACGATTTGCAATCTCTTCGTAAGACATTCCGTTTATGCGATCTACAAATTCCCCTTCTCTATTTCCAGCATACACAATATGCGTATGTGAATCGCACCAAGAAGGTAAAATCATTTTCCCTGTTGCGTCAATAATTTCGTCGACTTTTAAATTCGGACACTCATCCATAGCGCCAAAATCAGAAATTAAACCATTTTTAATCAGTAAATAAGCATTCTTAATTGTCGGTAATTCTTGCATTTTTTTTCCTGAAACAAATGAAATTTGTTCAGTACGAACTTGTATTAATTCTTTTATATTTTTAAAGAGTATTGTCATTAAAAAAGATCTTTTAGAATTGAATCATCAACAATATTTGGTAATGTAACTTTAAGGTTTGGTGTTCTTTCCATTTCTCGTTTGATGGCAAATATAGAGCCTTCGTTTCTAGCCCAACTTCTTCTTGCTATTCCGTTATTGACATCATAAAACAACATATTTTTCAGTCGAGTTTCTGCTTCTTTGGTTCCATCTAGTAACATTCCAAAACCTCCATTTATTACTTCTCCCCAACCAACGCCTCCGCCATTGTGAATAGAAACCCAAGTTGCGCCTCTAAAACTATCCCCAATCACATTATGAATTGCCATATCTGCGGTAAATTTACTTCCGTCATAAATGTTTGATGTCTCTCTGTATGGTGAGTCTGTTCCGCTTACATCATGATGATCACGACCTAAAACTACTGCGCCAATTTCTCCATTTTTTACAGCATTATTAAATGCTTCTGCTATTTTTGAACGTCCTTCAGCATCAGCATATAAAATTCTTGCTTG
>CALIIP010000224.1 GCA_938018045.1 uncultured Flavobacteriaceae bacterium | reverse complement strand
CCACAATTGGTCATTCGTTTTTATGACGATGTAAATCCGACTGAATATAAATCTCGAACAAGTTTGTATGTTTGGGCTGAAGGAATGGATTCAATCTATGTAAATGTGTCAACAGATTCATTAGCATTGCCTTTAAACCCTGCGGATGATTTTACAACATACCTTTTGTCTTCAGATAACATTGTCGATGAAATCACTATAAATTATTTAAGAGAAGAAGTTTTTGTTTCTCGTTCTTGCGGATTCAAATACAACTTTAATGACCTCAATTTAACAGATGTTACCAATAACTGGATTATCAACACTGAAATAACAAACTTAACTGTAGAAAATGAAACAGAACATATCAAGATTTTGCATTAGCATATTGTTTTTTGCTGTCTCATTTTCAGCAAGTACACAAGAAGAAATACCAAAAGACAGCATCAAACTAAAAGACAAATATGGTCTTCGATTAGGTCTTGATATTAGCAAACCTATCATTTCAATTTTTGATGATAAGATTAAAGGTTTTGAAATTGTTGGTGATTTTAGGATTAAAAAAAATATTTATGCAGCTGCTGAAATAGGTTTTTACGAACGAGATACTGAAGAAGATTATATTAATTTTAATAGCAAAGGAAGTTTTCTTAAAGTAGGTGCAAACATCAATTTATATCAGAATTGGGGAAAGATGAGCAATGAAATTTATGCAGGTATTCGCTACGGATTCAGTACTTTTTCTCAAACATTGAACGCTTACGAACCAAACTTTGATGGCACTTATTTTGATGCACATACGGTTTCACCAAATATAGAATTTGACGGCTTAACTGCTCATTGGGCAGAAATTGTAATTGGCCTTAAAGTTGAAGTTCTAAATAATCTTTATTTAGGCTCAAGCATCAGTCTAAAAAAGATGATAAGTCAAGAGCAACCTGAAAATTTCAAGAATCTATACATTCCAGGTTTTGAGCGTGTATATTTAAACGATACAGGTTTTAGTTTCAACTATACCGTTTCGTATCTTATTCCGATTTATAAGAAAAATAAATAATTTTTACTTAAATTTATCCTTTAAACTCATAAAATAAAGCATTATGAATGCAATACCAAGTGTAAATTTGTCTGATTTTTTGTCAGATAATGAAAATAGAAAACAAAAGTTTGTAGCAGAAATAGGAAAAGCATATGAAGAAATAGGCTTTGTTGCATTAAGTGGCCATTTTTTAAGTGATGATTTGATTAAAAGTTTATATAGCGAAATTAAAAACTTTTTTGACCTTCCAGAAGATGTGAAGTATGGCTATGAAATTGAAGGAATTGGTGGACAAAGAGGTTATACTGCATTCGGAAAAGAACATGCTAAAGGTAGAAAAGAAGGTGATTTAAAGGAGTTTTGGCATTTCGGACAATATGTTGATGAAAATTCAAAATATAAAGATGAATATCCTGATAATGTAGATGTTAAAGAACTTCCTAAATTTAATGAAGTTGGTAGAATAACCTACGAAATGTTAGAGAAAACAGCAAAATATGTTTTACGAGCATTGGCATTACACTTAAATTTAGAAGAAACTTATTTTGATAATTATATCAAAAACGGAAATTCAATTTTAAGACCAATACATTATCCGCCCATAAAAACAGCACCGAAAAATGCTGAGAGAGCAGCTGCACATGGAGATATCAATTTGATTACATTATTGATGGGAGCGCAAGGAAAAGGATTACAAGTGCAAAGACATGATGGCGAATGGCTTGATGCTATGGCAGAACCGAACGAATTGATGATCAATGTTGGTGACATGCTGTCTAGACATACAAACAACAAACTAAAATCAACAATTCATAGAGTTGTGAATCCTCCAAAGGAATTGTGGGGAACTTCACGTTATTCAATTCCATTTTTCTTACATCCAGTGAGCGATATGAAACTAAATGTTTTGGATAGTTGTATTGACAATGAAAACCCAAAACAATTTGATGATATTACTGCAGGAGAATTTCTAAATGAGCGTTTGATAGAGTTAGGATTGGTTAAAAAGTAAGATGGATTTACAAGGCCAATTAAAAAATTTATTTCCAGATCATCAACCATCCGAAATAAAAGAAACTATCGATAAATCAGAGAAAATTTGGATGCAAGAAGATCCAATAATTTGCAAATATGAAAAACGAAAAGGGAAACCTATTACTATTCTTGAAGGTTATACTGGCGCAACTTCTGATTTTAAAAAACTTGCAAAAGAACTAAAGACAAAATTGAGTGTTGGCGGAAGTTTTAAAGACGATAAAATAATTATTCAAGGAGATTATAGAGACCAAATAATGGAACTTTTGACAGTCAAAGGTTTTAAAGTAAAACGTGTAGGAGGATAATGAAAAAATCACTTAAAATGTTGGCAATTATATTTTTATTAATTGTTGTTTCTCTTATTTTATTAGGCTATTCTGAAGTTGGAAATTTAGACACTGTAACTGCAAAAAACGGTACATTTATAAACATCAATAAAGAAAAAATACGATACATTCAAAAAGGAGAAGGTCAAGATATTTTATTGATTCACGGAACTCCTGGATGTCTCGAAGATTGGGATTTAATAACAGATCATTTATCTAAAAATTACCGAGTTACTGCATTTGACAGACTTGGAAATAGTTTTACGTCTTCAAATAATTATAACTATACACTTGAAGAAAATTCGGCACTTGTACATCAATTAATTGATAGGTTGGAACTAAAAAATGTTGTTGTAATTGGACATTCATTTGGAGGGTCTACTACTGCACAATTGGCAGTCGAAGATAATCTTAAAATCGATTCATTTATCATGGTTGCTCCACCGCTTTATGGAATAAATCCTGATATTCTTTATAAGGTTGCTTCTACTCCTGTTATAGGGAAAGGTTTTGCTTTCTTGATGCATTTAACAAAAGCAAAAGGTGTTATAAGAGAATCGTATAAAAAAAGTATGGTGAGTAAACCAGAACTTTTAACGAATGAATTTTTGAATTTTAGAACTGATGTTTTATCGCAACCAAAAGTATTGTATACAACTTCAAAAGAACGAACACAATACAATGAAGGATTGGATAAAATCTCTCCTCAATATAATGAAATTATAAAAAAAGTGACTATAATTGTTGGAGATTCAGATTATCAAAACCTAATGGATGGCTGTGATAAATTCAAAAAAGTAAGACCGCAAACAACATTACACATATTAAAAAATACAGGTCACTTTATTCAAATGCAAAATACAGAAATGCTATTAAACTTAATAGATGGTCATTTAGAAACAAGAAAAATAGAGAGAAATGATGGCGCAGAAAATTAAAGAATCAGAACTTATTTTAAATAAAGACGGTAGTATTTATCATCTTAATTTATTGCCAGAAAATATTGCTGACACAATCATATTTGTTGGTGATCAAGATAGAGTTTCAAAAGTTACAAAACACTTTGACACAGTTGAATTCGAAACTCAAAAGCGTGAATTTAAAACGCAAACAGGAGTTTATAGAGGTAAACGAATTAGTGTGATATCTACAGGTATTGGTCCTGATAATATTGATATCGTAATCAATGAATTAGATGCTTTGGTAAATATTGATTTGAAAAATAGAACTATTAAAGAAGCACATACATCACTAAATATTGTTAGAATTGGAACTTCTGGTTCGTTACAAAACGATATTCCTGTTGATAGTTATTTGTTATCTTCACATGCTATGGGACTTGACGGAATGCTACTTTCGTATGATTGTGAGCATATCTGTAAAAAAGAAATTGAAGAAGCGTTTATCAATCACACAAATTGGTCTGATAAAAAGTCAAGACCTTATTGTATTGAAAACGGAAGCGAATTAGCAAAAACATTGTTTTCTGATAAAACATTTACCGGCATTACTGCAACTGCTCCAGGATTTTATGGTCCACAAGGACGCGTATTAAGACTTGCCCTACAAGATTCAACACTGAATAGTAAAATTGATACTTTTAAGTTTGATAATCATAGAATTACAAATCTTGAAATGGAAACCTCAGCTATATATGGATTGTCGAAATTATTAGGTCATAATGCCGTTTCTATGAATGCAATTATTGCAAATAGAGCAAACGGAACTTTTAGTAGCAATCCATATAAAGTAGTAGATGATTTGATTAAATATACATTAGATAAATTGGTTAAATAGTATGACAAAATTAAATATTGGTGGCGTTCCAGAACATTTTAATATGCCTTGGCATATGGCGATTGAGAACGATGAATTTAAAGATGAAGGAATCGATTTAGTTTGGAGAGATTTTCATGGAGGAACAGGTGCAATGTGTAAAGCACTTCGAGACAAAGAAATTGACATTTCTATTATTCTTACTGAAGGTATCATCAAAGATATTATCAACGGAAATAAAAGTAAAATTGTGCAAACCTACATCAATTCTCCACTTGTTTGGGGGATTCACGTTGGCGCAGAATCTGAATATAAAACAGTTGAAGATTTAGAAGGTAAAAAACCTGCAATCAGCAGAATAGGTTCTGGATCTCAGTTACTAGCAATTGTTAATGCACAAAAAAGAGGTTGGAATACAACAGATTTAGATTTTGAAATCGTAGGAAATCTTCTTGGAGGCGTTGATGCGTTGACAAATGGAGAAGCTGACTATTTTATGTGGGAACATTTCACAACCAAACCATTGGTTGACAATGGTACTTTTAGACGTATTGGTGATTGCCCTACTCCTTGGCCATGCTTTGTGATTGCTGTAAGAGATGAAGTGTTAGCAAATAATTATAATGAAGTAAAGAAAGTACTATCAATAATAAATAATAAAGTAAAAATGCTCTCTACTTTCTCAAAAAAGAAACGATATATAGATTTATTTTCTATGCGATACAATTTAGAGAAAGAAGACATCAAAAATTGGCTTACAATTACCGATTGGAATCAAGGTAAACCGATTTCTCGAACTTTAATTAAAACAGTACAAAATAAATTAGTCGACTTTAACGTTATTGATACGACTATAGATATAGACAAATTGGTAAAAAAGATATATCTTTGATTTTTTAAGACAATAAATATATTATGAAAAAAATAGCAATTCTTTTAGTATTCGTGTTTGCAACAGCCTCATTAACTTCTTGTAAAGCCTCAAAAGGTTGTGGTTTAACTGGAGATGTTGATACGCCAACTATAAATCCTATTGAAAATATTTCTAATGCAAACACTACTGTTGTAGCGTAATAATTGCATTTAAGATAAAAGACCTCACAAGTTATAAATTTGTGAGGTCTTTTTATGTTTGATGGTTTTTTGCTATTACAACGATTCCAAACTCGCTTTTAACGTTTCAACTTTTGCCAAAGCATCTGCTTCTTTCTTGCGTTCGTTCGTAATTACTTGCTCTGGAGCATTGTTTACAAAACGCTCATTACTCAACTTTTTCTGAACAGACATTAAGAATCCTTGCGTGTATTTCAATTCTTCTTCTAACTTTTCCTTCTCTGCTTCAACATCAATTGCTTCACCAAACGGAATAAAATATTCATTTGATTTCACTCTAAAACTTAACGCTCCATCAACTTTAGAATCCACATAATTGATGGAAGTGATATTCCCCAATTTTTTAATTACTGAATCAAATTTTGCTGAAGACTTATCATTATTCAATACAGAAAAATCAATTTCATTCTTAAACGCAATATTCTTTTCCTTTCTGATATTTCTAATTCCAGA
>CALIIP010000223.1 GCA_938018045.1 uncultured Flavobacteriaceae bacterium | reverse complement strand
TGGTTGATGTTTTTCTTCTCTCTTCCTGTAGTGTTTTACGCAGCAAACGACTATTTCATAACTGCATATAAAGGTTTGCGCTCAAAATTATTAAATATTGACGTACCAATTGCACTAGGAATTTCGGTACTTTTTTTACGTAGTACAATCGAAATTATGTTTGATTTAGGCTCAGGTTTTTTCGATAGCCTTTCAGGATTGGTTTTCTTTTTACTGATAGGAAAGTTTTTTCAGCAAAAAACATATTCTTTCTTATCATTTGAGAGAGATTACAAATCCTATTTTCCAATTGCAGTGACAAAGATTTTCTCTGAAGGAAAAGAAATTCCTATTCAAGTATATGATATTAAGATAGGAGATAGATTACTTATAAAAAATCAAGAGTTAATTCCTGTTGACGGAATTCTAATAAACGGTAACGCATCAATAGATTATAGTTTTGTAACTGGAGAATCAGAAAATGTACGCAAATATTCTGGAGATAAACTTTTCGCAGGCGGAAAACAGACTTCTGGTGTTATAGAAATGGAAGTATTAAAATCGGTAGAGCAAAGTTATTTAACACAACTTTGGAGTAATGATGTTTTTAATAATAATAAAGAAGAAGCGTTTACAACTTTGACCAACAAAATCAGTAAGCATTTTACAATTTATGTTTTGAGTATCGCAACTATTGCAACAATATTCTGGTTGTTTTATGATATTTCAAAAGCGATGAATGTGTTTACAGCGGTTCTTATTATTGCGTGTCCTTGCGCAATTGCATTGGCTGCACCTTTTACTTTTGGTAACTTACTACGTATCTTCGGAAAGTTAAAATTTTATGTTAAGAATGCGAATGTTATAGAGCAATTAGCATCTATAAACACTGTAATTTTTGATAAAACAGGAACGATAACTTCCAACGAAAAAAGTACAGCAACTTATGAAGGAGTATCTCTTTCAACTGATGAAGAAGTACTATTAAAAAATACACTTAGAGGATCTAATCATCCATTAAGTAGAACTTTGTATGAAGTTTTAGAGGCAAACAACATTATCACACTCGATAATTTTTCAGAATATTTAGGGCAAGGAATTGAGGCATCTCACAACGAAGAGCGTATTAAAATTGGTTCGGCAAATTTTGTTGGTCAATTGCAAGAAATTATATCGTTAAATACTGCTGTTCATATTAGTACAAATGATATTTATAAAGGGAAATATACTTTTTATAATAGTTATAGAAAAGGAGTTTCAAAACTCTTTAATAATCTGAATAAAAATTATGATATCGTTATACTTTCTGGAGATAATGAAGGAGAAAAGGAAAATTTAGAGAAATTATTGCCAAGTAAAACCAAACTTATTTTTAATCAAAAACCTGATGATAAATTAGAATATATAAAACACCATCAAACAGAAGGAGCGAAGGTCTTAATGGTTGGCGATGGTTTAAATGATGCTGGAGCATTGGCGCAAAGTAATGTTGGTATTGCAATTTCAGAAAATGTAAATGTATTTTCTCCTGCTTGTGATGCTATTTTAGATGCTACAAAATTTAATCAGTTAGGCAAATTTATTAGTGCATCAAAATCTGCAATTAAAATTATCAAATGGAGTTTTGTTCTGTCATTTGCTTATAATATTATAGGACTTTATTTTGCCGTAACAGGCCAGTTGTCTCCTGTAATTGCTGCAATTTTAATGCCTTTGAGTTCTATAAGTATTGTTGTTTTTACAACGCTTGCTACGAACTTCTTAGGACGTCAATTAGAATGATTAAAAATTGTAAAACATGATATTTATCATATTTTTTTTAAACGATGAAACTTAAATTTGAACCATAACTTCAATAGGTATGAGTGTTATATATATGATGTTGATTATCAGTATTATCATTGCTGTCGGATTTTTTATTGTCTTTATAATAGCAGTAAGAAAAGGACAGTACGATGATAGTTATACGCCATCTGTACGAATGCTTTTTGAAGATGAACTAGTAAAAGAAAAGCCAAAAAAATCAAAGCTAACAACAAAAAACAATTTATAGATTATGGAAGTACAACAATTTTATTATGATAATAAAATCGTAAAAAAATTCATTTACGCAACAATACTTTGGGGAGTTGTAGGAATGTCTGTAGGATTATTACTCGCATTTATGTTTATATTCCCTAACATTACAGATGGAATTTCTTGGTTGAGTTTTGGTCGATTAAGACCATTGCATACAAATGCAGTAATTTTCGCTTTTGTTGGAAATGCAATTTTTGCAGGGATTTATTACTCTACACAACGACTCTTAAAAGCAAGAATGTATAGTGATTTTTTGAGTAAATTTAATTTTTGGGGTTGGCAATTGCTTATTGTTGGAGCAGCAATTACATTGCCATTAGGTTATACAAGTTCAAAAGAATATGCAGAATTAGAATGGCCATTTGATATTGCTATCGCACTTATTTGGGTAGCATTTGGTATAAACTTAATGGGTACAATGATAAAAAGAAGGCAACGACACTTGTATGTTGCTATTTGGTTTTATTTAGCAACTTTTGTGACTGTTGCAGTACTTCATATTTTTAATAGTTTGGCGTTACCAGTTAGTGCTATGAAAAGTTATTCTGTGTATGCAGGAGTTCAAGATGCATTGGTACAATGGTGGTACGGACATAATGCTGTTGCATTTTTCTTAACTACACCTTTTTTAGGGTTGATGTATTATTTTGTTCCAAAAGCAGCTAACAGACCAGTTTATTCGTATAGACTGTCTATCGTTCACTTTTGGTCTTTAATCTTTATTTATATTTGGGCAGGACCACACCATCTTTTATATACCGCACTTCCAGAATGGGCACAAAATTTAGGTGTTGCATTCTCTGTGATGTTATTAATGCCTTCTTGGGGAGGAATGATAAACGGACTTCTAACACTTCGTGGTGCTTGGGATAAAGTACGAACAGATCCTGTTTTAAAGTTTATGGTAGTTGCAATTACAGGTTATGGTATGGCAACTTTTGAAGGACCTTTACTATCATTAAAAGGTGTAAACGCAATTGCACATTATACAGATTGGATTATTGCACACGTACACGTTGGTGCATTGGCATGGAATGGTTTCCTCACTTTCGGAATGATTTATTGGTTGGTACCACGTTTGTTTAAAACAAAATTATATTCTAATGCGCTTGCAAATATGCACTTTTGGGTTGGTACTTTAGGAATTATATTATATGCGTTACCAATGTATATTGCTGGTTTTGTTCAAGCAAGTATGTGGAAACAATTTAATCCTGATGGAACATTAACGTATGGTAACTTCTTAGAAACTGTTTCAGAAATTATACCAATGTATTGGATGCGTGCAATAGGAGGAACGCTCTTTATAATCGGAATGTTAATATTGGTTTACAATATTATTTTGACAGTAAGACATGGGTCTAGAGTAGAAGATGAATTGGCAGAAGCACCAGCATTACAGAAAGTTTCTAAGAAAAGAACAAAAGGTGAAGGATGGCACACTTGGCTTGAGCGTAAACCTATTAGATTAACTATTTATGCTACGATTGCTATTTTGATTGGAGGACTTGTTCAGATTGTACCAACAATTCTAGTAAAATCAAATATACCAACCATAAGTAGCGTAAAACCATATACACCTTTAGAATTAGAAGGAAGAGATTTATACATAAGAGAAGGTTGTGTTGGATGTCATTCACAAATGATACGACCATTTAGAAGTGAAGTAGAACGTTATGGAGAATACTCTAAAGCAGGAGAATTTGTATATGACCATCCATTTTTATGGGGCTCTAAGAGAACTGGACCAGATTTACATCGTATTGGTGGGAAATACTCAGACAATTGGCATTTAAACCACATGTATGATCCTCAAAGTACTTCTTCAGGTTCTATAATGCCAGCATATCAATGGTTGGTTAAAAATGAACTGGATAAATCTGATACAGAAAAGAAAATGAAAGTGATGGTGAAGTTGGGAGTTCCTTATTCTGATGAAGATATTGCAAATGCACAAGAAAATATGCTTGTACAAGGAACTCAAATTGAGGAAAACCTGTATGCAGATCCAGATTTTGCAAAAACGTATGAATCAGATAAGAATTCAGCAGGAGAAGATTTTGTTGAAATGCGTAATCGTGAAATTGTGGCTATGATAGCCTATTTACAACGATTAGGAACAGATATCAAAGTAAAAAATTCAGACAATCAAACCTTTAAAAACTAAGAATTATGTTGAAATTTATAAAAGGTCATATGGAAAGTATTACAGGAATTGAAATATATCCTTTAATATCATTGGTTATCTTTTTCACCTTTTTTGTCGTCTTGTTTTGGTGGGTTTTCACTTCCAAAAAAGAATATATAGATAAAGTAAGTAATATTCCTTTAGAATCTACAAATCCTAAAAATTAAGCACATGAAATCATATATAAAAACATTTTTATTTGCCATAGTAGTTTATGCAATTTTATGGTATTTGTCAGGTTCAATAAGTGCAATAGACTTTGTTAAAAAGCCAGAAATTGTATTTGGACTTGTAATTTTATTGATTGCAATATTATTTAACGGTAAAGTTACTAAAGAGCTTCACGATATTCAATACGAGAAATTATCAGAAGAAGAAAAAGCAAAACTGAGCGTTAAAAATAATTGGTTAGAAAGAGCGTATAAAAAATCGCTCGGTAGCAAACCAATTGAAGAAGAGCATGAAATCATCCTTGATCATAATTATGACGGAATCAAGGAGTTAGACAATAATCTTCCGCCTTGGTGGGTTTACAGTTTCTATATTTCAATCATTTTCGCAGTATTTTATATGCTAAAATATGAGGTTTTTGATGGAGACAATCAATATGACGAATTGGCTACAGAATACGCACAAGCAAAAACAGCCATCGAAGAGTATAAAAAAACAGCAAAGAACTTGGTCGATTTTAATACAGTTGAGTTATTGACAGAATCATCAGATTTAAATAAGGGAAAGGCATTGTATGAAACGAACTGTGTTGCTTGCCATAAATCAGATGGTGGAGGAGGGATTGGCCCAAATTTAACCGATGAAAATTGGATTTTAGGAGGCGGAATTAAAAACGTTTTCAAAACAGTTTCTGAAGGAGGGCGTGACGGGAAAGGTATGATTGCTTGGAAACAAAGTATGAAGCCAGTTGAAATTGCTCAGGTTTCAAGTTATTTATTGCAATTTAAAGGAACAACTCCTGCAGAACCAAAAGATCCAGAAGGTGATATTTGGCAAGAAGAGAAAACAGAATAAAATAGTATTGGAAACACCAGAAAAAGAAGTATTTAGAGATTCTATTGGCACAATAGATGCCGAAGGAAATAGAGCATGGGTTTTTCCAAAAAAGCCCAAAGGCCGCTATTATGAAAAGCGCAAAATAGTTAGCTACTTCTTATTGGCGTTCATGTTTATTTCTCCGTTTTTAAAAATAAACGGAAATCAATTCATGATGATGAACGTTTTGGAAAGACGTTTTAATTTTTTCGGATTTCCTTTTTGGCCACAAGATTTTCATTTATTGGTCATCGCTATGATAATTGGTGTTGTTTTTATTACATTTTTTACTGTAGGTTTTGGACGTATTTTTTGCGGATGGATTTGTCCACAGACTATATTTCTTGAAATGGTTTTTCGCCGAATAGAATATTGGATTGAGGGTGATAGAAATAAACAAAAAAAATTGGCAAAGCAAGAATGGAATGCTGAAAAGATTAAAAAGAGATTGCTAAAGTGGACAGTTTTCTTAGTGATTTCATTTTTGATTGCCAATACATTTTTAGCATTTTTAATTGGAGGCGATAAAGTTATACATCATATTCAAGACGGACCATTAGAGCATTTAGACACGTTATTTCCGTTGTTAATTTTTACTGGAGTTTTCTATTTTGTTTTCGCTTGGTTTAGAGAGCAAGTTTGTATTATTGCGTGTCCGTATGGTCGTTTGCAAGGTGTATTACTCGACAATAAATCAATAATTGTTGCGTATGATCATGTGCGTGGAGAAGGTGATAGCGGAAGAAAGAAATTTAGAAAAAATGAAGATCGTCAAGATCTTGGTCATGGAGATTGTATCGATTGTTTGCAGTGTGTTCATGTGTGTCCGACAGGAATTGACATCAGAAATGGAACACAATTAGAATGTGTGAATTGTACTGCTTGTATTGATGAGTGCGACGATATTATGGATAAAGTTGGCTATCCGAAAGGATTGATTCGTTATGCAAGTGAAAATGAAATTGAGAAGAAAGAAAAATTTTCTTTCACACCAAGATTAAAAGGATATACTGCTGTATTGATTATTTTAATTGGTTTGCTGATTGGAATGTTGTTTTTACGAAATGATGTTGAAGCTCGAATTTTAAGACTTCCAGGACAATTATATGAGCATAAAGAAGACAATATTATCAGTAATGTATTTACTTATAAATTGGTCAACAAAACATCCGAAGAAATAGATAATATTCGTTTTAAATTAAGAAATCAAAAAGGAGAAATAAAATTGGTTTCTACGTATGATAATTTTATAATTAAAGAACAAGGACTTGCAGAAGGAACCTTGTTTATAGAAATAAGAAAAAGTGATTTAAAAGGCGATAAAAATAAGTTAACAATTGATGTTTATAGTGATGACAGAATCATCGAGACGACAACGGTAAATTTTTTAGGACCAAGAAGTTATAATTAAGCCAATGTCATCTCGAGCGGAGTCGAGAGGTTTTTTAATAATATCACAAATAAAAAAATGAGGTCTCGACTCCGCTCGACCTGACAAAATAGAAAAAACATGAAATTTAATTGGGGAACAGGAATCGTACTTGCATTTATAGGCTTTATAAGTTTTATACTTTTTTTTGTGATACAAATGAGTACCGACAAAAAGTACGAACACGATTTGGTTACCGATGATTATTACAAGCAAGAATTAGAATATCAAGGAGAAATTAATAAAGAAGAAAACGCAAAGAATTTAATACAGAATCTGAATTGGAATAAAACAGCCGAAGGTTTGGCAATAGAATTTCCGGGAGATTTAGATTTTAAAAATATAACAGGAAAAATGTTCCTATATAGGCCATCTAATGAAAAATTTGACTGTGAATTCCCTATAACACTGTCAAACCATACTTTACTCATACCTGAAAAAAGTTTGTTAGATGGTCGCTGGAACATTAAAGTTGATTGGCAATATAATCAAGAAAAGTATTTGTATAAAAAAGAAATAACCTATTAAAAATGTTATTATCAGCACTCATACTTGGTCTTTTAGGAAGTTTCCACTGCGTTGGTATGTGTGGCCCTATCGCATTTATGTTGCC
>CALIIP010000222.1 GCA_938018045.1 uncultured Flavobacteriaceae bacterium | reverse complement strand
AGAATAGTAAACAAACCAGAACTAAAAAATGAAGGTTCCTATTACTTTATTAACTGTGAAATAAATATTGATACGTTATTTGCTGCAACCTATAATAATAGAAAGAACTCTAAGGTAAAGTTTTATTTCAAAGATTGTAATATTAATGGAAATGGAGCTAATCTTTTGGAAAAAAAATTATTTTCAAATGTTGAAATCATCATAGATAATTGCATTATTAAAGGTGTAAACCTTCCAGATTTTGTGAAGTACCAAAAAGTGTTTTTAAGATAGTTCTTTAGTTATTTTTATTTATGAAAATAATAGTCAGAAAACTTATCATATGTCGCAAAATAGCAGTAATTTTGCCGGCTCAATTAAAAATTGATAATTATGAAGACAATACTTATAAATAAGAAAGCAGAGAGTAAAACAGGAGTAAAAACTAAAACATTTAGTACGACAAATGCTGTCGTTTGGAACTCAAGAAGAAGATTTGTTTCTTTTTAAATTTTACCTTTCAATAATTTAGCGGGCTTTTGCCCGCTTTTTTTTGCGCTATATTTAAGGTTTTTATAAAATAAAAGAGAAGTTAAAATATCCTATATTGTAATCATTAATAAAGAAGTTCAAAACAACTCTAAAAAAACAATAATAAATTAATCTATTTATGACTGCTGCAGAACTCATTAGTAAAATATTTTTACCATTATCTCTTGCCATAATTATGCTAGGAATGGGAATGACCTTAATTCCAGCAGATTTTACAAGAATTGTAAAATTTCCTAAAGCAGTTATTATCGGACTCATAAATCAACTTATCTTTTTACCAATTGTTGGCTTTTCTTTGGCTATCGCTTTTAATTTAAATCCAACAATGGCAGTTGGTTTGATGATTTTAGCATCGTGTCCTGGAGGCGCAACTAGTAATTTGATAGTACAAGTATGTAAAGGGAATATCGCTTTATCAGTAACTCTAACTGCAATTGCAAGTGTTGTAAGTATTATAACAATCCCGTTTATCTTATCCTATGCTTTAGAATATTTTGGAAGTGGCACAAATGTCAAAATTGAATTGCCAATTTTACAAACTATCGTACAAATAATGGGAATCACTGTAATTCCGATTTCAATAGGAATGCTTATCAGAAAATATAAAACCAATTTTGCATTGAGCATGGAGAAAACTATGCGAATTGCTTCAACGGTAATTTTTATCTTAGTATTTATTGCTGTCGTTGCAGCAAATTTCAAATTATTGGGCTCAGCAATGAAAGAAGTTGGCTTGGTTACTCTTGCTTTGAATCTTATAACAATGGGATTAGGATTATTAACGGCAAGATTCTTTAAACTGAATCTTAAAAACACTGTTTCTATTACTGTCGAAAGTGGTATTCAAAACGGAACATTGGCATTTGTAATTGCAACATCTGTATTAAACAATGTAGAAATGGGAATTCCAACAGGAGCATATTCTATTTGGATGTTTATTACTGGCGGAATTTTAATGTGGCAACTTGGAAAAAGAAAAAACACAGCAACTAATTAAAAAATATTTTAAATGAATAAACTTACATTTATATTAATATTCACAACAATTTTCACGATGAATTCACAAGAGAAACTTCCTTATTACGAAATACCAGAAGCACCAAATGAATTTACGGCAGGAACAACTGCAAGTAGAATGGTTGACGGTTTAGGGTTTCGATTTTATTGGGCTACAGAAGGCTTAACAGAAAAAGATTTAGCCTTTAAACCTACAGATGAGTCTAGAACTACTGGAGAAACAATTGATCATATATTAGGATTGTCTCAAGTAATTTTAAACGCTACGTTAAAAGTTGTAAATGGAGGAAAACAACCAGTAATGACCTTTGCCGAAAAGCGTAAAAAAACATTAGAAAATTTACAACAAGCAAGCAAGATCTTAAAAGAAAGTACCGATGTTTCTGATTATAAACTGATTTTTGGTGAAACTGAAATTCCATTTTGGAATGTCATTAATGGTCCTATTTCAGACGCACTTTGGCATACAGGACAAGTCGTTTCTTTTAGGCGCTCTTCTGGAAACCCTTTTCCAAAAGGAGTAAGTGTATTAAGAGGTACTAAAAAAGAATAATACATATTTTAAAAAGCACTTTCAAATGGCGATACTATTTTCTCATGCTGCATTAATCATTTTTGTCCTTGTAACGCTTTTATGGATATGGAGTGTTTTTATAAAAAACGTAAGTATTGTCGATATTTTCTGGGGCTTTGGCTTTGTGGTGGTTAATGCATATTATGTGTTTATGTCAGGAGAACTCAATCCAAGAAAAATATTGATTTTTGCTTTGGTGAGTATTTGGGGGCTTCGCCTTGCTATCTATCTAGCAATAAGAAACATTGGTAAAGGAGAAGATTTTAGATATCAGGAGTTTCGAAAAAATTATCGCCCAAAACGTTATTGGTGGTTTAGTTTCTTTCAAGTTTTTTTATTGCAAGGAGTTTTAATTATGATTGTTTCTTTACCCCTTTTAGGCATCTCTTCTAGTGCGAGTTCAGGAAACCTCAATGTATTAGATTATATAGGGATTTTAGTATGGGTTATTGGATTTACTTTTGAGGCTGGAGGCGATTTTCAGTTGGCTCGTTTTAAAAAGGATATTTCAAATAAAGGGAAGGTTTTAAATACAGGATTCTGGAGATACACCAGACATCCAAATTATTTTGGAGACTCTGCCGTTTGGTGGTCATATGCCATTTTTAGTATCGCTGCTGGAAGTTACTGGCAGATAATAGGTGCTATAATCATGACTTTATTGATTATCAAAGTATCTGGAGTTAGTTTACTCGAAAAAACATTAAAAGATTCAAAGCCTAAATACAGAGACTATATTGAAAAAACAAATTCCTTTTTCCCTTGGTTTCCTAAAAAATAAGAACAATGGATTTTATCACTAAAAATAGTTGGTTTATACTTTTTGTAGTTTGGGGTTTACCATTGAGTTATTACAGAAGTAAATTCCGTAAAATTATATATCAAACAGATAGTTGGACAATAAACATTAAGCCGCTATTTTTGAAAGAAATTAAAGGTCTTTTTGGAAACATGTATCCAGACAATCTTAAATATAAAAAATTAAGAAACTTTTACCTGTTCTATTTAGCAATCTATTTATTGTTATTTATTGCATATTTAAGTTTTAAATAGATTAAAAATATAGTGAACACAATTTTAATATGATACAAATTCAAGAAATAAACTTCCCGTTAGATTGTATGGTTATACATCATGATTTCCATGATTATGATCCTAAAAACGCATTCAATGAGACACATAATTTAAGATATTTAAATGAAGATTTATTACAATGTAAATTCCCGTTGGTAGATATTATTGTTGATTTAGGTTGGTATGGCGAAGTTGCATTGAACAAAGGAGAGTTTAGAATTTATATCATCAAAAGTGAAAACTGGGAAATACCTTCAAATATTATTTATCCAAAAACTGTTGATGAAACAAAGGAACTTCTGAGTAAAATACTGCAATACTATACGAGCATAGGTGTTAAAGATGAGCACAATAACGAACATAATTAACAGCATGATTAAAAAAACACTACTTTCTTTAGCAGCGGTCTTTTTAATTTGGCAATCATACAACCTATTGATCAACCTTGATAAAATTGATACAAATTCATGGGGATTTCTCTTTTTTATCGCTTTTATTATTAACCTGTATATTACTGGGATCTTTGCTTTTTCAGGCTTTGCTTTTCCAACACAAAAAATACTACCAAAATCATATTACAAGATCAATACTCCTAAAAGACTAAAGAAATCATATAAAGTATTAAAGGTAAACTTGTTTAGAAAAATGCTGTTGGCTACTTTTTGGAAGAGTAAAAAACAAAGAAGTAAATATTTTAATGGTACAAAAAATGGAATTGCCAATCTAGAAGAACAATCAATGAAATCTGAATTTGGACATTTAATACCGTTTGTTATAATATGCTTTATATGCATATACTTATTTGTAATCAAAGCAATTATATTAGGTATATTTACTCTTTTGATAAATTTGATAGCCAATTTATACCCAATTATCCTTCAAAGACATCATAGAATGAGAATAGAAATTATAAGAATGAGACAATCAACAAAAAAATAAATTAAACTCATTTCATCACTACACAAAAATCAATTTAAAAAAATAAAAATATGAAGATATCTAGATTTCTTATTGCAGCCATAATACTATTAACTACAAACTATGCAACTGCTCAATTTTGTTCTGATGATGATAGATTTAGTAGTGCTGAATTCTTCTCAAGTGATCAAATTGAATCAAAGACCAACGTTGTATATGGTAATGCAGTAAACGCTAAAGGAGCATCTCAAGATTTATTGATAGACTATTACTTTCCAAACAATTCTATAGACACAATGTCTGAGAGACCATTTATATTACTAGTTCATGGAGGTTCATTTATGAGAGGAAGCAAAGATGCTCATATGACTGCTATGAGTATAGAATTTGCAAAAAGAGGCTATGTAGCTGCTACAATGAGTTACCGTTTAGGTTTTAATCCAAGTGTTCCAGGAGACAATGCTATAGCCGTTTATAGAGCACAACAAGATGCAAACGCAGCGATGCGATATACTGTAGAAAATGCAAAAGAACTAGGAATCGATACTTCATGGATTTTTATGGGAGGCGGAAGCGCTGGTGCAGTAACTGCATTGATTACAGCATATGGTAGTCAAGAAGAATGGAGCATGTTTTTTCCAAACGTAGAAGCAAGACTTGGAGCATTAAACACTTCTGGAAATGATCTCAAAAACACATTTGAAATAAAAGGAATATTTAATAATTGGGGCGCTGTTTCTCCTGGAGTTCTTAACGGACAAAAACTATTGCCTATGATTTCATTTCATGGCGAACTTGATAACGTAGTGCCAATAGATATAAGTCCTATTACAGGATATGGCTCTAGGAAACTTCATGACATGCTAAACGAACAAGGTGTGTGTGGTGATCTTACTATTGATCCAACAGGCGGACATGTAGTATATAGAGATAAAGAAGGCACACAATTAAGAGCAGGTCGTGCGGCTTGTTTCTTTAAAAGTTTGTTTTGTGACTCTTGCTCAAATTTCTTGGCAAAAGATAAAGTTCCTGCCGATTGCACAGAATAAAAAAACATTTACCAGAGGAAAAACCCTTTAAATTTTTTAGGTTTTTTCCTCTTGTACAATTTTCTGTTAATTGGTAAATTGTCTTATCTTATTTCCCAAAATCTAAACAATGAAAAAAACTGTACTAAATTTACTAGTATTAATTCTTCTATGTGGTTGTTCGTCTACAAAATTTCTTGATGCAAGAGAAACAGAATTCGGAACAAAAGGTGCAAAAAAATGGGTGTTCCATCGCTTATCTGACAGAGACAAGGGAACACCTCTCGCCTTTCCTGGATATATCATAGGAATTGAAAAAGCCTTTAGAAGCAAGATTGGAGCGCCATCTAAACAAGATATACACCACAACAATGGTCTTGAAAAATTTGGCTTTAATGAAAGTAATGTTTGGAAATCTATTCCAAAACGTAAAAGAAGAGTGCTAGATGATAAAAAACCAATGTTTGTTTCTTCTATCTATAAATTTGAACATCAAAACACCTCTATTCATAAAATTGAAGCCTTGCCTCTTTATGATGCTTATGACACAAAGTTTTTAGTAAAAGCAACAGATGCTTATGACCAAAGTTTTAAAGAACTAGATACTTTTAAAACAGAATTAGCAACGAACATTGCAGACAATAAAATTACGCACGTATTTTTGTTTTCTATGGGTTGGAACTCAGACCAACAAGAAGCAATACGAAACTTTAACAGCCTGTTTCTGAAAATTATTGACAATGCAGAGAATTCTGGAAAAGAATTTCGACCACTTTTTATAGGACTTACGTGGCCTTCTAAATGGAGCGATGGTTTCTCAAATGTATTTAGTTTCTTTAATAAAACAAACGATGCAGATGAAATTGGAATGACTTGGGGAAATTATTTGCTGAATAAAGTAATACTTAACAAAAACAATACTGCAACGCATAAAACTATTGTTGTAGGTCATAGTTTTGGAGCAAAATTAACCTCTAGAGCAGTGATGAGTGCTGGTATGTTGGCAGAAGATAGCAAACCTGTAGATTTATTGATAAACTTACAATCTGCATATAGTTTAAACCGATTTTCTGCAACCAAAGGTGTTGAACCTTATAAAGATTATGTAAATTGGAAACAATACGCAAACAATGTTGCGCTGATAGCAAGTAAGTATGATTGTGCAGTTAAAATGGGCTTCTATGCTCCTTTTGCTGGTGGAATAAAGGCCTATAACAAAGTTAAGAACGACACAAAAGATGATTATATTGGCATTGATTTGCTAAAGTATAACCTAGACCCAATAACGAGTTTTAAGGCAGACAAACAATTATTACTCATTGATGCTTCTGCTATTATAAAACAAGATGCTTATAAAAAAGGTGGTGGCGCACACAGTGATATATACAATGATGAAGTCTCAAAATTATTGTGGGATTTAA
>CALIIP010000221.1 GCA_938018045.1 uncultured Flavobacteriaceae bacterium | reverse complement strand
ACCTGTGTTTTATTTATAGATGTGACTATTACTGGTGTCTTGTGTCATATTTTATGAATACTTAACTTAAATAACAAATTAACTTTTAATTAAAAATTATGTCAATAAACTTATTAGACCTTGCAAAAGGTTATTTAACAGATGCTGTAGTAGAAAAAGCATCTTCATTTTTAGGAACAAGCGCAGAATCAACTCAATCTGGTTTAACACACGCTATGCCAGCTTTATTAGGTGGATTAATGAGTAAAGCAGGATCTTCAGAAGGAGCATCTGATTTATTAGGATTAATCACAAAACCTGAGTTAGGTGGAGGAATGCTAGATAATATTGGAGACCTTTTCGGAGGAGGAAACAGTGCATTAACAAATTTAGGTGGCACTTTATTAAGTTCTGTCTTTGGAGATAAATTAGGAGGAATTACCGATTTAATTGGAAGTGCTACAGGATTAAAATCTGGTGCTTCTTCAGGTATATTAAAAATGGCAATGCCATTATTAATGGGAGTTATCAGTAAGCAAGTTGGAAAATCTGGATTAAGTGGATTAACAAGTTTGTTAAGTGGGCAAAAAGCACATTTAGAAGCTGCTGCTCCAAAAGGATTCTTAGATAAAGCACTTGGTGCTTTAGGCGTAGGTTCTTTAGGAAGTATCGTTGGAAACGTTGGTAATGTTACAAGTAATTTATCTAGTTCTGCTTCTAGTGCTGCTAAATCTGCTGCTACTTCAGTTGGAAACGCTGCTGGTGATTTAGGAAAAGGAGTTAAAAAAGGTGGAAATAAAATGTTGCCTTTATTAGGTATATTAGCACTTTTAGCAATTGCATATTTCGGATTTAGGTCTTGTAATACTGAAAATGTACTTGACAAAACTATTGAAAATGTTAAGTCTGGTGCAGATAAAGTTGTAGATGTTGCTACAGATGGTGCAAATGCTATTGTTGAAGGAGCTGATGCTCTTTATGGTGCGGGTACAGATTTAGTTGGTAAAACAGTAAAAGGATTTGAATATTTAGGAGAATTTGCTAGTAGAAAACTTAAAAACGGTGTAGAGATCGTTATACCATCAAAAGGGTTTGAAGCACAATTAGTAAACTTTATTGAAAGTGATACACCTGTAAAATCTGATTGGTTTGATATGCGTCGTGTTTTATTTCAAACAGGTTCTGCAAATTTAGATGATCGTTCTATGGGACAAATTGATTATGTAGTTTCAATTTTGAATGCATATCCAAATGTACATTTAAAATTAGGAGGTTATACTGACAATACTGGAAATGCTGCTGCAAATAAAACATTATCTGCAAATAGAGCGGCTTCTGTTATGAAAGTATTAATTGCTAAAGGTATTTCTGCTGATCGTTTAGCGGCTGAAGGTTATGGTATAGAGCATCCAATTGCTTCTAACGATACCGAAGAAGGAAGACAATTAAACAGAAGAGTTTCGGCTCGTGTTACTAAAAAATAATTATCACAATTGTTTATATTAAAAAAGACTGCCAAGTGGCAGTCTTTTTTTTGTTACATAAGAAATTAAATAAAAGGCTATAACATAACTAGCAAATTGTTATTTGCGTGCGGCCTTAAACTCACTTGTATCATACCATTTCGGAAAATACGTTTCGTTAGATAGTTTATATCCTATATTGAATAACAACTGTACATCAAATCGAATACCACTCAAATCCGTAACTCCAGGAATATATTCGTCAGAAGGTTGATGGTAAATGTTTTTTCTATAATTATCATTCAACACTTTCATACTATCAATACTGATATCAAATCCTTCATGACCTCCTTTTGCATAGATTGGCGGAATACCAATTTTAGCAAAATTAAAATGATCTGATCTAAAGAAATATCCTTTTTCTGGACTTGGGTCTGGAATAATATAACGTCCTTGCTCTTCAGCAGCTCTCTTCCCATATTCATCCATTTCAGAATGTCCAAAACCTGTAATTGTGAAGTCTTTCATTGGTCCAGGATTGTTAAAAGCATCCATATTAATATTTGCAACCGTTTTCTTTGGCTCAAAAATAGGATGTTCTGAATAATAAGCGGAACCTAATAAACCTTGTTCTTCGGCAGTAACTGCCAATAAAACTATCGAACGCTTTTGTTGCGGCGAGTTCTTAAACGCTTCTGCAATAGCAAGCAAAGCTGAAGTTCCTGAAGCATTATCAACTGCGCCATTATATATAGAATCATTGTCGATTGCTCTTCCAACACCTAAATGATCCCAATGCGCAGAATAGATAATGTATTCATCTTTTTGGTCAGTTCCAGGTAAAACCGCAACCACATTTTTAGATTGATCTCTTTTAATTTTATTTGTGATTTTTGCAGATGCTTTCAATCCTAAAGACGTTGCTTTAAATTCTTTACTTTTTGCTAATTCATTAAAGTTTTTATTTTTAATTGCTGATGTTCTAAACAATTTAGTTGCAGTTTCATTTGAAATCCAACCATTTACATCAACTTTTGGCAACTCACTCTCTAATGTTAGATGTGCTCCACTCCATCCAGACTGAACGACATTCCAGCCATAAGAAGCAGGTTTTGTATCATGGATAATTAAAATTCCTGCAGCACCCTGTCTTGCAGCTTCTTCAAACTTATATGTCCAACGACCATAATAAGTCATTTCATTTCCTTTAAACAAACTTTTATCTCCAGATTCAAAACCAGGATCATTTACCAAAACGACTGCTGTTTTTCCTTTCCAATCAATTCCTGCATAATCATCCCAATCATATTCTGGAGCCACAATTCCGAAACCAGCAAATACCAATTCAGAATCTTTGAGAGAAACTTCTGCATCTGTTTTTGAAGTAGTTATGACAAAATCTTTTAATAATTCTAAGTCAAATTTTTGATTGTTTCCAGAAACTATCATTTTCTCTGAAGGTGTTCCGTTAATTTCTACCATTGGCACATCTTGAAAATAACTATCTCCATTTCCAGGTTCTAAACCTAATTTCTTAAACTCTTGCTCTAGGTATTGAGTGGTTTTCTGTCCGCCTTCAGTAAAAGGCATACGTCCTTGAAAATCATCAGAAGCCAATACTTCTATATGTTTCCCAAGTGTTTCTTGGCTAACTTCTGCAAGTGCAATTTCGGCATTTTCTGTTTTACAACTTACAATAAGTAAGGTAATAAGTAAAAATTTTAATGTGTTTTTCATGGTTTCTATTTAAGTAACTAAAGTATGAATTATATATTGATTAGAAAATTAATTTCGAGGCTTGTTTTATTGTTTTTGCAGCCACTTCCTAATTTCTTTTCTTAAAGAAACTTCAGGTTTTGGCAATGGAATAGTTTGCCCGAATTGTTTACTTCTATTAAATTTTGAAAACGTAATTTTATGTTTTTTCCAAACTTCGGGATACAATTCTAAGAATTTGTTAAAAAAACTTTGTTCGCTAATTTCCCCTTCTATTTTAGAAAGTACTTCTTTAAATTTTTGTTCTTGTTCAATAATCATTTTGGTGCTATTGGATAAAAGATATT
Source organism: uncultured Flavobacteriaceae bacterium (assembly GCA_938018045.1). Lineage (GTDB taxonomy): Bacteria > Bacteroidota > Bacteroidia > Flavobacteriales > Flavobacteriaceae > Urechidicola. Next base: position 2,166 of record CALIIP010000221.1, on the reverse strand, counting down.
TTGTTCTTTTTACAGTTAATTAAAATACTAATTATTAACTTTTTCTGCAAACTCCTTAAACTGGTTCATCCATTTTTGACTTTGTGACTTAAATTTACTTGGAAATAATTTAGCCATCAATTTAATTAGAATTCCATTAAAGTTAATATATTCAACTTCAGAAATGTATTGTGTCGTATGTTCATCCATTTCAATAAATCGTGAAGTTTGTGTGTTTGTCATGTGAATATGCTCATACAAACCAACTTTTGCATCTGGTAAATTATTAGAAATAATAGTCTCCAACAATTCCATTTTCATTTTACCTTCAAATAGAATCTTTGACTTTGCCCCTTTTGTGTTTTTAAATCCACTTAAAAGTTCAATACTTTTAAATCCGTCTTGCCATTCCTTGAAATTATTTTCATCATTCCAAAGTACTACTGTTTTATCAATCGGTAAATTAATCGTTACTGAACAAGAGTATTTCATGTGTCTATATTATTTATTAAATCAGTCACATGCTGTTCGCTATTAGCCATCTAGTTATGTGATAAACCTTTTAGCATGCTCGTTTCATAATTTATGTTTTCTGCTTTTTCTTCTTTGCAGCAGGAAATAAAACGTTATTCAAAATCAGTCGATATCCAGGAGAATTTGGGTGTAAATCTAATTCTGTTTTTGGATCTCCTACTCTATGACTATAATCTTCTGGATCATGGCCTCCATAAAACGTAAACATTCCTTTGCCTTTTGTTCCGTGTATATATCTTGCTTCGCCATTACTTTTATTTTCTCCCATTACCAAGATTGTTGGCTTGACAGTATTTCTGTCAAACGAGGTTGTTTGTCCCATAAATCCTTTTACAAGCATTGTATGATTTTGGCATAACATTGTTGGAACAGGATCCCATTTTGCAGAGAAATTCATCAATGAGAAATAATCTGCCGTTCTAGGGATTTTACGTTTTTGAGTCATGTCAATTGAAGAAAATTCATAAACAACAGGATTTCTCTCTAATTTAAAATCATGGAAAGCAAATGTTCGCGAAAAATCTATTTTTGATTGATAATTGGCTTCTGACGAATCACCATCAAACATAGACTCACAAATATCTACACCTTCGGCAGAAAGTGCAATGTCAAAACTATCTGTTGCTGAGCACATTGCAAACATAAACCCACCACCAATAACATAATCACGAATCTTTTTTGTGACTGCTAATTTAGATTGAGAAACTTTATCATAACCTAATTTTACAGCATTATCCTCTTGATATTTTTTCTCATCAATATACCAAGGTGCAGTTCTGTATGATCCATAAAACTTGCCATATTGACCTGTAAAATCTTCATGATGCAAGTGCAACCATTCATATAAGAGCAATTTCTCATCCAATACTTCTTCGTCATAAATTACATCAAAAGGAATCTCTGCATATGTCAATACCATTGTTACGGCATCATCCCAAGGTAATTTAGATTTTGGAGAATAAACTGCAATTTTTGGCGCTTTTTCTAACAAAACGGCTTCCATATTTTTTGACGGACTACTGATTTCTGTAAGTATTGCTGCTGCTTTTGTGTCTGAAATAACTTGATAAGAAACGCCTCGAATCTTACATTCGTTTTCAATTTCAGTAGTATATTCTAATAAGAAAGCACCACCATCATAGTTGAGTAACCATTGTGCTTTTAAGCCTTTGTCTAGTGTCCAATAGGTAATTCCGTATGCTTTTAAATGATTGTCTTGACCTATATCACTCATAGGAATGTAAATGAATGATGCGAAAATAGAGTTTGAGAAAGCAATAAGTATTAAAGTGATGAGAAATTGCTTAACCTTTATATGGATGTATTTATTCAATGAATTATCTTTAGTATGGAACGACTAAAATAAGAAAACTTGCGTCAGTTCGAGTGAAATTATGAAAGAATTTTGTATCGAGAACTTTTTTTAATAAAACGTATTCTCGACACAATTTTTATTCGCTTCACTTATAAAATTCACTCGAACTGACGTTTTGACTTTACCTATTTGATACTTATTTAAAACGGCACATCCAAATCATCAAATGCATCATTTGGGTTTACGTTTTGTGCGCTTTCTGGAAGTTCAGCATTCATTTTAGATTGGAATTCAGTTCCGAAACCTTCATCTAAATCAGAGAATTCTGCTAAATGGCC
>CALIIP010000220.1 GCA_938018045.1 uncultured Flavobacteriaceae bacterium | reverse complement strand
ATCATTGACTTCAGCAGCTTCACCTAATAAGAATATGCCTGTAACTTGGCACGGACCAGAACCAGGAATCGGATTGAGAGCATCAGCAAAATTATCTCAAATTCCTTATAGTTTCGATAATACATTGGTAGCACAAGAAGTGTTTCCAGAAGGAGAATTAGATGCAGATTTACAACAAGTAGATCTGCGTAAGACAAACAGTTGGCGTTTAAAACTAGGCGCAATTGAAACTACCGAAATGATAGAAGTTCAGTTGGTAAATTCAGTGGCACCCTTTGTATTGTGTAATCGTTTGGCAGAATTGATGAAGAAAGACGATACTGGAAAGAAACACATTATTAATGTAAGCGCAATGGAAGGGAAGTTCCATCGTTTTTTCAAGGAATCGCGTCATCCGCATACAAATATGGCGAAGGCTGCTTTAAACATGTTAACACATACTGCTTCAGGTGAATTGGCAAAGTTTGGAATTTACATGAATGCTGTTGATACAGGATGGGTTACTGATGAAGATCCTGCCGAATTATCTAAAATGAAACAAGAAGTGCATGATTTTCAACCGCCTCTTGATATTGTTGATGGTGCAGCGCGTGTAATGGATCCTTTATTAGATGGAATAAACACAGGAAAACATTGGTGTGGAAAGTTCTTAAAAGACTACAGACCTATAGATTGGTAGCGATAATATCATTTTTGGCATGGAAGTTGAATACTACTTAGTAATTATTAAAAACATTAATAATTATAATTAAATACAATATAATGAACACAGGAACAGTAAAATTTTTCAACCAATCAAAAGGATTCGGTTTTATTACAGAAGAAGGAGTTGAAAAAGACCACTTTGTACACATTTCAGGATTAATCGATGAGATTAATGAAGGTGACACAGTAGAATTTGAATTACAAGAAGGAAACAAAGGATTAAATGCGGTAAACGTAAAATTAATCTAAGACATATACTTTAAGTTATTTAAAAGCCCATCAGAAATGATGGGCTTTTTTCATGCTTAATTTTTCTTTGCAAATTGTTTAATACTCACAAAAATCATCTTTTAGTTGAATACTTTTAAGCGTTTCCCATACTTTATGTTTATAGTCTTTTGGGGAGAACTTAAACAGGAGTAAAGTCTTTTTTTCTTTTTTACAATAATGGCTTTCTATGAGTACATTTAATATAATTCGTTTATTGGTAGCAAAATGATCATAGGTATCTACTGTACCATTAAAGGAAGTAGTTTTCCCCTTTCTTTTCGTTTTATTTATGCTTGCAGACGCTTTTTGATCTAAGTTGTTCGTTTTTGTAACATTGTTTAAACCATCAAAGTATTTTTCTAAATTAGTGGTCAATTCGGTTGCAGTAATTTTACTATTAACATCTATACTCCATGCATAGGTGTATGTCCAAAAATAGTCATGACCAATAGTTCGCCAACCTTTTGGTGGAAAGCGAACTTCAGCAATCCCTTCATAATTTATGTTCTTTGCAAAACTAATGGGAAAAGGGAACATTTCTTTTCCCCAAGTACTGTCTAATGCAATCAAATTTTCTTTTTCTATTGCTTGTGCAGCAACGAAAACAGTAAAAAAGAGCGAGATAATGAATAGTGTTTTTCTCATATAATTATAGTTTTATTAGCAATTAGGTTGAATAACTTTGAATACGCCATTTTCAGAAACAATCCCAAAAGAAATTTCTTCTAAAGTACATCTAGGTTCTATAACAAATTTAACCCTTCCAAATACTTGAAAATCTTCTTTTGAGATCACATGTAAAGATTGTCTATAAGTTGTATTTGTTTTTATCCAATTTACCTTAGTATTATAAACATTAGAACCACAACCACTTTTTGGCTTCCGAGTTTCTATAAGTTTATTTACAAAGTCAATATCGGTGTAACTTCCTAAATCCATATCGAACTGCCCTTTAAAGTTTCTTGTATTGTGTGGAGAGGCAAAATGAGATCCATTTTTCAATTCCATTTTTACAACTAAATTCAGAGTATTGTTAGTTATAGTTTCAATGTCTATGTGCATAGTGTATTCTGCATCATTAATTGAAATTCCAGATGTTTCTACCTCGTTTTCAATTTTGTTCGTGTCTATACTGCTATAAGTAGTAAATAACAATAGTAAGAAAATAATTAGTTTGTTCATAATTTATTGTTTTTAAAAGTTTCAGTAAAACTAGTTTGACTTCAACAAGAAAGTGTCAAAAGAATGTAAAAGAAGTGTCAACAATTGTAAAAAGTCATAAAATTGTATGTTCTTTACATATAATATGAGCAAAAAAAATATTTACATTTATAGTGCATTAATAATCATTCTATTTTTCGGATGGTTTTTTACTAAGGTTAGTGTGCTAAAAGAAGACTTTCCAGAACATACAAAAGTTGCGTTAAGATCTGTTGGACATGATTTGTTACTAACTAATAATGATAGTATGACAGTCGTATTGCCAATTAAAGCAAATTCTAAGTATAAATATCAACTTTCATTTGAAAACGAACTCTCATTCTTACCAAACGATTTGGTAGCTATTGTAAAAGAGAATTTCGAAAAGGCAGAACTTCCAGTACATTATAGAACATCGGTATTGCAAAAAAGTGATGGAGAAGTAGCGTATAGTTATGAAATGAGTGACAATGAAGAAAACACGATTATCCCTTGTTCTGGTAGACGTTTAACGAGCAATAACTATATTATAGAAGTGTTTTTTAAAAATAACACAGCAAAAGATTATTTATACAAACAAGGTTTCTTGTACATGCTACTATTAGTATTATTCCTATTTTTATTTCAATTGATGAATAGTAAAAAGGCTGTGCCATCAAAAATTAAAAGGGCAGAAGGGAAGTATTTAGAAATCGGAAGCTTTAAGTTTTATCCAGAACAAAACAAGTTGGTAAAAGCAGCACAAGAAATAGGGTTGTCTAAAAAAGAGTGTGAATTACTGTCAATATTTATTGAAAAACCCAACGAAATAATAAAGCGCGATGAATTAATTAAGAGAGTTTGGGAAGATAATGGTGTATTTGTAGGCCGAAGTTTAGATACATTTATCTCAAAACTGCGTAAAAAATTAAGTGAAGACACATCAATTAAGTTAACAAATCTACATGGCGTAGGCTATAAGTTAGAGTGTTAATAATGTTTTAAACAGGCAACACTTTGATTTTAAGATTTTTAGACATTACAATAGGTGTTTTAAATGATTTACTGAAAATAAATTGAAATAAATGCTATATTTCAAATAATAGTCGCATCTTTGCAAAATAATAATAATATTATAAATTAAATTACATTAAGATGAATACAGGAACAGTAAAATTTTTCAACCAATCTAAAGGATTCGGTTTTATTACAGAAGAAGGAGTTGAAAAAGACCACTTTGTGCACATTTCAGGATTAATCGATGAGATTAACGAAGGTGATAAAGTAGAATTTGAATTACAAGAAGGAAATAAAGGATTAAATGCGGTAAACGTAAAAGTAATCTAATACATATACTTTAAGTTATTTAAAAGCCTATCAAATTTTGATAGGCTTTTTTTATGGTCAAACTTTTTCTTATTTAAAAAAAAACGCTTTGAATACATCTAAGATTGTAATGCAGATAATTGTATTAAAATATTATATTTGTACAAATTAAACTGATATTTTTTAAATCTATGAAAGAAACTATTTTAGCAAATATTGGGTTTATACTTTTATTTTTTGCAATTATTACAATTACAATTGTAATTTCATTTTTATTAGACCGTTTTTTCAAACACCAAATTAAAAAATCTACAGAAGAATTAAATAACGATCCAACAAATTATAAATTTCTACGCCATTTAATAAATGCATTGATCTATATAGTTGGTTTTAGTTTTGCAATTTATTCTCTGCCTCAATTAAGAATAGTAGCCACTTCTCTTTTAGCAGGTGCAGGTGTTCTTGCTGTTGCTGTTGGATTTGCTTCTCAGCATGCACTTAGCAATATAATTAGCGGTATTTTTATAGTAATATTTAAGCCTTTTAGAATAAATGATCGTTTAAAAATTGGAGAGAAATTTGGCGTAGTAGAAGATATAACACTAAGACATACTGTAATAAAAGATTTTGAAAACAAGAGAATTATCATTCCAAATTCAATCATGAGTAATGAAGTTGTTACAAATTCAGATTTTATTGATGATGTTATTTGTAAATGGATTGATTTTGGAATTAGTTATGATTCAAACATTGAATTGGCAAAATCAATTATAAAAGAAGAAGTATTAAATCACCCTTTAAGTATAGATCATAGGACAGATAGACAAAAAAATGATGGCGAAGATATAGTTACTGTACGAGTAGTAAATTTAGCTGAGTTTTCTGTAAACATTAGGGCTTGGGCTTGGGCAAAAGATTCAGGAGATGCATTTGTAATGAGTTGTGATTTAAATGAAAGTATTAAAATGAGGTTTGATAATGAAGGGATTGAAATTCCTTTTCCGTACAGAACTATTGTCTATAAAAACGATATAAGTAATCATCAAAATCCTGTAAATGAGTAAACGCATAAAAAAAATTGGGTCTGCACCAGGAACTGTAATTTTTACTGGTGATAAAAAAGTAGAAAAGGTTCTTATTCATTATATGCAATATGATTTTAAAACCTTAACAGAAAAAGTCTTTGACAATCATACAGAAATAACTTTTGATAAATCATCTGATAAAAATGTGGATTGGTATGATGTAAGAGGTATACATGACACAAAACTTATTGAATATTTTGGTGAAAATTTTGATATCCATAAACTGGTTTTAGAAGCCATCGCAGATATACATCAACGTCCGAGATTTGATGAGTATGACAAAGGTAATTTTATATTATTACGTTCTCTAGGTTTTGATAAAGCCAAACTAGAAGTTACAAGAGAACATGTAGCAATCTATTTTAATCAAGGTTTTATTGCAACTTTTCAAGAAACTGAAAGCGATTTATTTGAAACAGTAAGAACTAGGATTAATTCTGGAAAAGGAAGGATTAGAAGTCGTGGAACTGATTATTTAGCATACGCTATTATTGATAGTATTGTAGATAATTATTATATAACGATGGAGTCTATTGAAGACGTTATTGAAGAGTTAGACGAGCAAGTTACTTTAAATCAAAATTTTAGTGGTAAAACTAAGATTCATAATTTAAAGAAAGAACTACTAGTTTTACGTAAATCTATAGCGCCTTTAAGAGAGGCTATTGCTCGTTTCTCTAAATCAGATAGTAGTTTTGTAAAAGAAGAAAACCGTATTTTTATTAGAGATTTATATGGGAATACCATTCAAATCATGGATACTGTAGAATCTTACAGAGATATGCTAAACGGATTACAAGATTTATTTATTACAGAAGTTAGTTTTAAAATGAATAAAGTAATGCAATTACTAACCTTGATTTCAGTAATATTTATTCCATTAACATTTCTTGCTGGCTTGTATGGAATGAATTTTGAATATATTCCTGAATTAAAATATGAAAACGCATATTTTATTCTTTTAGGTATTATGTTTATTATTGCGATGATTATGGTTGTTTATTTCAAAAGAAAAAAATGGTTTTAATTTTGAACTTTAATATAATTTCATGCATATTTGCACTATAATAACAATCAAAAAACAAAAGTAAACACTATGAACAACTATAAATCACATAAAACGGGCGCTAAACTGCGACTTTTTAGGTCGATGTTCTAGATAAAAAACTTTTAAAATATAGTAAAAGCGTCCAAAATTAAATTTTGGACGCTTTTTTTTATAATTTTTTTTTTAAAATCAGTAGATGATTATACATCGTGTAAGTTTTAGTTACATATCAACAAATCAAAGAGTTATCTAAACTCACAGTATCTGTATAAATGCGGACAGGAATTCTATTTTCTAAACACTGCGTAACTAATTGATTATCAATAAAATAAAATAAATATTTTGTTGTGTAATTAAAAAATACATTCTAAGTTTGCATCGCAATAAAGCAACAATAATATTTAAAACGAAGTACAATGTTAAATACACTATTAAACAAAAACATACAAAGAGAACAAGGTTCTTTTTATTGTTTACTTCGCGACTTTCACATCCATAAATAGTAAATACTATAAATATGAAAAGTCCGAAGTTATAAAGTTTCGGACTTTTTTTATGGCTATTTTTAAAAAAGAATTCCTTTAGGTTTCCTTTAAAACTGTCATTCCGAACTTGATTCGGAATCAAAAGACTTTCCGAAGTAAGATTTAAAAGTTATGGAATCAACCAAAGTTGAGTTCTATAGAATCAAACATCTCAAAATTAAATCATGGGAAATAAATTAAAAGGAAAAGATCTAATTAAGTTGGGCTTTCCAAAGAACAACAGTATCAATATTGCTTTAGGGCAAATCAATAGATATCGTAAAAAAGAAAAGAAAGAACGCATTTTGGCAGAAGCAAAAGAAGTGCTTTTAGAGCCAGAAAAGTTTGAAGGAAATGCGATTTGGGGAAAAGTAGTTGAAGGTTTGATAAAACCAGTAGAAGTAAGGTTTCATCAGTTAAAAAATACAAGAGCACCATTTTCTATTTATGGTGAAAATGAAATTGATGATCAAGCAAAATTTCAATTGTATGATGCCTTAAAATTACCAATTGCAGTTCAAGGCGCTTTAATGCCAGATGCTCATTATGGATATGGATTACCAATTGGTGGTGTATTGGCCACAGATAATGCTGTAATCCCTTACGGAGTAGGAGTAGATATTGGTTGTAGAATGTGTTTAACAATCTACCCGATAAAAGCATCGTATTTAAAAGGAAAACGCGGACAATTAGAAAACATATTGTCTGAACATACAAAGTTTGGAATGCGAGAAACTCATGATAAAAAACATGATCATGAATTATTTGAACGTGCCGAATTTAACGATATTCCTTTGTTAAAACGTTTAAAAGCAAAAGCGTATCAACAATTAGGAACATCTGGAGGAGGAAATCATTTTGTAGAGTTTGGAGTTGTAAATATCACAGATCCAAACAATGAATTTGATATTCCAGTTGGCGAGTATGTTGGATTGTTAACACATAGCGGAAGTAGAGGCTTAGGTGCAAATATTGCAAAACACTACACCTATTTGGCAACAAAACAATGTCCGTTACCAAAAAATGTTCAGCATTTGGCTTGGTTGGATATGAATACGCATGACGGACAAGAATATTGGCTTGCTATGAATTTAGCAGGAGATTACGCAAAGGCTTGTCACGATGATATTCATAAAAGAATAGGGAAGTTGTTGGGCTCAAAAGCAATCGCAAAGATTGAGAA
>CALIIP010000219.1 GCA_938018045.1 uncultured Flavobacteriaceae bacterium | reverse complement strand
AAAGAATCTCTTTCTGTACCATCCAATATTTGCTGTCTACAACTTGTTCCAGAAGCCACAACAATCGTTTCTTTTTCCATATTTCTTATTTTCGGAAACAATGTATCTTCACCAACTTGCATGCTCAAGTCATAATGTTCTTTTTCAAACCCAAAAGAACCAGCCATTCCGCAACATCCTGAATTAATGATAGTTACTTTGTAATTCTTTGGAAGATTTAACATCATAAAAGCAGGATTCATACCAATCAATGCTTTTTGATGGCAATGACCATGTATTTTTATTTCTTTTTCTTCTGATGTAAATTGTGAAGAATTAATAGTTCCGTTTTCAATTTCTCGTTGTATAAACTCTTCAATTGTTAGACAATGCTTTGCAATTTTTTTTGCGGCTTTTTTATCATCTGCAATACGTAAATACTCATCTCTGAAAGTTAAAATTGGAGTTGGTTCGATACCAATAAGAGGAATTTCAGCAGAAATCAAATCTTTAAAAATTGCTATATTTTTATTAGCAACGATTTTCAATTCATCTAAAAAACCTTTGGTAACAAGACTTCTCCCACTTTCAGGATGTTTTACCATCAAAACTTCATACCCAAGTTTTGAAAGCAGATTAATTGTGTCTATTCCAATTTGAACATCATTGTAATTTGAAAACTCATCACAAAACAATTGTATTTTCTTATCAGAATTATTTTTCTGATAATATTTCTGATGCCATTTTCGTAAAGTATATTTACCTAATTTAGGAATAGTTCTTTCTGCAGGAAACCCTAAAATTTTCTTTGTAATATTTTGCTTGAGTATAAAGTTTGTAATCATTGGAAATGTACTTCCAAGTTCATTATATTTTGCATTAAAACCAAATATTTTATTACGTAAACTAGGTTTATTTTCTTTTTGATATTGGTATAAAAACTCTGCTTTTAACGTTGCAATATCTACACTACTAGGACATTCAGTAGCACATGCTTTACAACTCAAACAAAGGTCAAAAACTTCTTTTAACTCTTCGTTGTCAAACTTGTTTTTCTTGTCAGAATTGGTTAGAATTTCTCGTAAAGTATTCGCTCTTGCACGTGTTGTGTCTTTTTCATTTTTAGTTGCTCTATAACTCGGACACATTGTACCTCCAGCATTTACAGGCTTTCTACAATCACCAGAACCATTGCATTTTTCTGCAGCTCTTAGGATTCCTTCTGTATCAGAAAAATCAAAGATTGTATCAATTTTAGGTTCATTTCTTTCAATATCATAGCGCAGATTTTTATCCATAGGAAAAGCATCTGTAATCTTGCCTTTATTGAAAACGGTTAATGGATCAAATGACTGTTTTATTCTCCTTAATAATTCATAGTTTTTCTCGCCAATCATCAACGGAATAAATTCTGCACGTACAATTCCATCTCCGTGTTCACCACTAAAAGAACCGCCATATTTCTTTACCAATTTGGCAGTTTTTGTGGTAATTTCTCTAAAGAGCTTTACATCTTCTTTCTTCTTGAGATTCAAGATTGGACGTAAATGAATTTCTCCTGCTCCAGCATGCGCATAATACACTGCTTCTTGACCAAAATCATTCATCATTTCAGAAAATTCTTCAATATAATTTGGCAAGTCAACTAGTTGAACTGCTGTATCTTCTATACATGCAACTGCTTTTGCATCTCCAATAATATTTCCAAGTAATCCCAATCCTGCTTTTCGAAGATTTATGGCTTTATTGATGTCATTACCTATTAGTTTTGGAAACGAATACCCAAAATTATTTTCTTTTAAATCTGTAATTAAAGCATTTGCAAGTAGATTGACTTCATCAACCGATTCAGCACAAACTTCGAGCATTAAAATTGCTTTAGGATCTCCTTCAATAAAAAACCTATTTGCTGTCTGTTCTCGATTATTTTTTGTGCAATCTAAAATGGTTTTATCCATCAACTCACACAAATAAAGATTGTGTTTCATTGCCACCAATACGGCTTTTAAACTCTCATCAATACTGTTAAAATGTACTGCTATGAGTACACTTTCTTTTGGAGGTAGTTTGTCTAGTTGTAGTGTTATTTCTGTAGTAAAAGCAAGCGTTCCTTCGCTTCCGCAAAGCAATTGTGACAGGTTAATTGTAGGTTCATTTCCGCCAAACAAATCTGAAGATAAAAGTGCATCGATAGCATAACCGTTATTACGCCTGTGAATTGATTTTTTTGGAAATTCATTTTTTATTTCTTGCTGATTTTCAGGATTTGAAAGTTCTTCAAAAATTGATGTATAAATTTTCCCTTCAAGAGAATCTTGTTTAGTTTTTTTTATAAATTCACTTGAAGTAATAGGAGTGAAGCGCACTTCAGAACCATCTGAAAGTATCGTTTTTAAACCGATAACTTTATCACGAGTTACTCCATATTGTATAGAAGTTGTCCCTGAAGAATTGTTTCCAACCATTCCGCCAATCATACAACGATTTGAAGTTGAAGTGTTTGGGGAGAAAAATAATCCGTAAGGTTTTAAAAAACTGTTGAGTTCGTCTCGAACAATTCCAGGCTGAACAGTTATTGTTTTCTGTTGCTCATTAAACGAGATAATTTCGGTAAAATGTTTTGAAATATCAACTACAATTCCGTCTCCAACACATTGACCTGCAAGTGAAGTTCCTGCTGCCCTTGGAATTAATGTTGTATTATTTTCTGTTGCAAAAATAATCAGTTTTTTAAGATCTTCTATCGTTTTTGGAATAGAAACAGCTAACGGAATTTTACGA
>CALIIP010000218.1 GCA_938018045.1 uncultured Flavobacteriaceae bacterium | reverse complement strand
TTTCCTGGTTGTACAGGAACGAATCAAGAGTTAAAAGATTGTTTGAATAAAGGATTTCAAGAGCATGTAATTAAAAACTTTAATGTTAAGCTTGCAAGCGATATTGGATTAAAAGGAAAACAAAAAATATATACACAATTTAAAATCACTAAAACTGGAAATATTGAAATAATGGGAGCAAGAGCGCCTCATAAAGATCTAGAAGTAGAAGCAAAGCGAGTTGTAAATAGTTTGCCAAAGATGGTTCCAGGAGAACACAATGGTAAAAAAGTAAATGTTACTTATATGTTGCCAATAAGTTTTAATATTGAGTAATACTTGCCGTTCCTGTGAAGGTAGTAATCCAAATCTAACTAATTATAGATTCTTGCCTTCTCTGGAATGACAATAGTTTTTTGAAGATGAAATTGTAGAGTAATAGAAAAAGTTGTACTTTTCAGTCATCAATTAAAACAGATGTTACAGCGTAATTTTATTGTTATTCTTTGTTTATTTTTAATGACTTCTTGTGAGTTTTTTAAAAAGAAAGAATTTACACCAAATGTTGTAATTGATACTATTGTTGACTTCAATTCAGTAGATGTTTTTCCGCTTTTTCCAAGTTGTGATAGTATTCCGTCTCAAGAAAAACAGAAAGTTTGTTCGCAAATAAAACTCTCAGAGCACATTTATGCATCTTTAGCAGATTACGAAATTGTAACCTCAGAAGTGATTAACGATACAATTTTGGTGAAAATAAATATTGATAAAACTGGTAAAACTAGTTTGTCTGACTTGCAATCTTCAACATTTATTAAAAATCAAATTCCTAGATTAGATAGTTTAATATCTAGCGGAATCAACAATTTGCCTTTGCTTAAACCAGCGATTAAAAGAGGAATGCCAGTAACTACAGAGTTTACTTTGCCGATTGTTGTGAAAAACTGAGTATATAAAGTTAGAAAGTTTCAAAAGTTAAAATGCCAATATAATTCCATAATCAATCAACTAGACGGTTAAACAAATAAACAAATCAACAATTTACTCATTCAGCATTTTCCAAAGCATATCTTTCAATTCTACCAAGCCTTTTTGAGCAATAGAAGAGATAAATAAATGTGGAATGTTTTCAGGTAAATCTTTTTCTATTTCTGCTTGTAATTCATCGTCAAGCATATCAGATTTTGAAATGACCAATAAACGCTCTTTATCTAGTAGTTCAGGATTGTGTTTTTTGAGTTCGTTTAATAAAATAGCATATTCATTATTAATGTCATCACTATCAGCAGGAATTAAAAATAACAGTGTAGAGTTACGTTCAATATGTCTTAAAAATCGATGTCCAAGGCCTTTTCCTTCAGCAGCACCTTCTATTATTCCAGGAATATCTGCCATTACAAAAGTTTTGTAACCACGATATTTTACAATACCAAGATTTGGCTTTAATGTAGTAAAAGCATAGTCTGCAATTTTTGGTTTTGCAGCTGTTACTACAGATAGAAGTGTTGATTTACCTGCATTCGGAAACCCAACTAATCCAACATCTGCCAATACTTTTAATTCAAGTTGATACCATTCTTCTTGACCGTCAATTCCAGGTTGCGCATACCTTGGAGTTTGGTTCGTCGAAGATTTAAAGTGCCAGTTTCCGCGTCCACCCATTCCACCTTCAGACAGAATAACTTCTTCACCATCTTTCGTGATTTCGAATAGTACTTCGTCTGTTTCGGCATTTCGTACAATCGTTCCCAAGGGTACATCAATATATACATCACCACCATCAGCACCTGTACTTCTGCTTTTAGAACCATGTCCTCCATGTTCGGCTTTGAAATGTTTTCTGTGTTTTAAATGAAACAATGTCCACAAACCTTTATCGGCACGTATGATTATATGACCACCACGACCACCATCTCCACCATCAGGACCTCCTTTTGTGATGAATTTCTCACGGTGTAAATGCACTGAGCCTTTACCTCCTTTACCAGAAGAAGCGTGAATTTTTACGTAGTCTACGAAGTTACCTTCTGTCATTGTAAATTATTTTTTATATTAGATTTAAAATACCTAACAGCCACTGGCTGTTCTCCTTTTAATTTCAAATCTTCAGTCATTTTATATTGTTTATTTGTTTTCTGTTTATTTGTTTAATCGAAATCATGACGAATAAACGAATTAACAGTTAAACGTATAGCTGCATTACAAAGTATCGATTATTTCACTTAATCGTACAGTAATTTCTTTTATTGTTCCTACACCATCTGCACCAAAATACTTGTCTTGCTTGGCATAATAATCTTTTAGAATAGCCGTTTTAGTATTATATTCATTAAATCTATTTCTGATTTTTTCTTCATCTTGATCATCAGGTCTTCCACTAGTTTTTCCTCTTTCTAATAATCTTTCAACCAATAAATCTTCAGGAACTTCAAGTGCAACCATTCCGTCAATAATTTCTCCTTTTTTTGCTAAAAAGGCATCTAATGCTTTTGCTTGAGAACTTGTTCTCGGGAATCCATCAAAAATAAAACCTTTTGCGTTTGGGTTTTTATCAACTTCAGCCTCTAACATATTTATGGTAACTTCGTCTGGGACTAAATCTCCTTTATCCATATAAGATTTGGCAAGTGTTCCAAGTTCAGTTTCGTTTTTGATATTATATCTAAATACGTCTCCTGTAGAAATATGAATTAAATCATAATTTTCTTTTAATAATGTTGCTTGAGTTCCTTTTCCTGCTCCTGGAGGACCAAATAATACAATATTTGTCATTTTATTTGTTGTTATTTTATAGATACTTGATAAATTTCTTCCTAAGTTATTATAATCTAAACCATAACCAATAATGAACTCATCTGGAATTGAAAGTCCTATATAATCAATTGGTAGTGCTTTTGTAAAAACATCTGGTTTAAAGAACAGTGTTGCAATCTTCAACGATTTAACATTTCTGTCTTTAAAGATATCATAAATTTTCTGAAGTGTATTTCCTGTGTCAATAATATCTTCAAGTATTACTACTGTTCTTCCTGTTAAATCTTCATTAATGCCAACCAACTCATTTACAGTTCCTGTAGATTTCGTACCATCATAAGATGCAAGTTTCACAAAGGAGACTTCACAATCATCATTGTATTGGCGAATAAAATCAGCAACAAACATAAACGAACCATTCAATATTCCGATAAAAATAGGTGTTTCACCTTTACAGTCTGTAGCAATTTGCTTAACCATCTGTTCTATGATTAACTCTATTTTCTTTTTAGAAATATATGGTTTGAAATAACTGTCGTGTAATTTTATGATACTCATAATGATTATTAATATTTACAAAAATAATAAAACCGTTCTGAATCATCATCGGAACGGTTTTATATGTTATTTAAAAGGCATTTTTATTTTTTTCCTTTATCTAATTTTATTGAAGTGTCATACATTATTGGTGATGCAATAAATAATGATGAGTATGTACCTACAAGTACACCTACTATCAATGCAAACATAAATCCTTTAATAGAATCTCCACCAAAGAAGAATATTGCAGATAATACAACCAAAGTTGTAATAGATGTGTTTATAGTTCTTCCTAAAGTAGTACTCAATGCGTGATTTACAACTCTTGCATATTTCCAAGTACTATGTGTTTTGGTAAACTCTCTAATTCTATCAAAAATTACTACGGTATCATTCAGTGAGTAACCAACAACGGTTAGTATTGCCGCAATAAATGATTGTCCTATTTCCATATCAAATGGCATTATATTGTAGAAAATTGAGAAGATTGATAATACAATCAATACATCATGGAATACTGCCACGACTGCACCTAAACTATATTGCCATTTTCTAAATCTAAATAAGATATATAAGAATACAACTAGTAATGAACCGATAATTGCCCAACCTGCAGCAGTTTTAATATCATCTGCAATAGTTGGTTCAACTTTCATTTTACTTTCTATTCCAGCAGTTCTATCACCTTCGTAATCTACTTTAAATTGATCTAAAGTTGTTCCGTCAGGTAAATAAGATTGCAATCCTTTAAATAAAGCGTCTTGTACTTCACCATCTATTTCGGGACCTTCTTCAGTAATTTTATATTTTGTTGTAATTTTTAATTGGTCATCACCTCCATACGTCTTTACTTCTGGAGCATCTCCAAAAGCACCTTTCAATGTTCCTGCAACTTCTGAAGCGTTTACCGGTTCAGCAAACTTCACGATATAAGAACGACCTCCAATGAAATCTACACCGTAATTTAAGCCATTGGTCAATAATGAACCAACTCCTAAAAGAATAACAATTCCAGAAACGATATAAGCAATCTTACGTTTCTTTAAGAAATCAATCTTAATGTTTTGGAACCAACCTTTAGTTATATTGGTATTGAATGTTAAGTTATTCCCTTTACTTGTGTACCAGTCTAATAATAAACGTGAGATAAATACTGCTGTAAAGAATGATGTAGCAATACCAAGCATTAATGTATATGCAAAACCTTTAATTGGTCCTGTACCAAATACAAATAAGATGATACCTGTTAATAGTGTTGTAACATTGGCATCAAAAATTGCAGATACGGCTCCTTTAAAACTAAAACCTCCAGCAATTGCTTCTTTTAATCCTTTTCCGTTTGTCAATTCTTCTTTGATACGCTCAAATATAATTACGTTCGCATCAACAGACATACCGATGGTTAAGATAATACCTGCAATTCCAGGTAATGTTAGAACTGCTCCAAAGGATGCTAACCATCCGAAAAGGAATAAGATATTTACTGCCAAAGCGATGTTTGCAAACAAACCTGCTTTACCATAATAAAATACCATCCAAATTAAGATTAATAATAATGCTATTCCGAAAGAAATAAAACTACTCTTAATTGCTTTTGCACC
>CALIIP010000217.1 GCA_938018045.1 uncultured Flavobacteriaceae bacterium | reverse complement strand
GAATAACTCAATAGCGATATCTTCTGCTTTGAGCAAGTTTAAAGTGGTGGTGTTCATTTTTGCTTATTCTATTCGAAGACGAAGGTATTACTATTCTTCACTTTTACCTTCAGAATATTCTATAAGCTCCAAATTGGTTTTGCTGCCATCAATGTTGGTATAGGCTAGCTTTACAAAGCCGTATTTCTCATTGAAGTAAGCAGTTAGGCTGGTTTCACCAATACGACTAGTGGCTTCAGATTCGATGACAAAGCATTCAATATCACCCAAAGTAGTTTTTAATGTTTCTTGACCTGTGATCTCATAGGTGTATTTGTTTTCAATGCTACCTGTCCAAAGTTTCCAACGGCCATCTGCCCACGAATCTCCAATGCCAAGTTTCCAGGTCCATTTGGTTCCAATTTCATAGGGAGCTTTTATATATGGAAAAGGGTTCAATTCTAAAATTTCGAAATATTTTTCACGTGGTGGATGAATCCAAGTGTTGGCTTCATTTTCTATGGCGCCGGTTGTGGAGTAACTTTCATCTTTACTTATTTTATATACCAAACACGTTTGGCTATAATCAGGGACATGATCGGCTAGTGGGTTACCGTTCGCAACTTCCATTATAACTGATTTGATGGTGTTAGCATCTTCTTCAGTTTCGTTTACAAACACCCAGCCACTATCTTCATTTATAATTTCGAAATACTTCTTTTCATTGTCAGTTGTGCGGTGCTCAAACTTGTATTTGAAGCTATTACCGACTTTATAAACCGTATTGTTATGATTGTATTTATTCTCGTCTATTACTGTTGCAGCGAACTTCTCCACTATAATACCATCATCATCAGCAACCAGTTCATAGTTTTTTTTGACGGGTTCTGGTTTTGATTGACAATTCGCAAAACTGATACTAAGAAGTAGAATTAAAAGTGTTGTTGGTTTCATAGTTGTTAAAGATCAGCTTTAGTTTCTTATTGCTTACTCTTGACGGCACTAGTTGCAAACTAGCGGTAGCGGAGATTACATTATAGGTTTCCAAATTGCTTCTGTCGGTTTCTTTCCGGTTAAAAGCTCTAGAATATTTATGATAAAATCGTTTTCAGTTTCTCCACTTTCTTCAATAATTTTTTTAAAAGCCGTAGTGCCCAAAGAAAATATGTGAGATATGTCAATTTTCCATATGTTGTCTTCACGATAAAAGTGAAAGAAAAAGGGTGTTTTCTGCCCACCCACTAGAAATTCTGCTTTGGCAAAATCATCACTTGCTATTACATCACCCAATTCAGCATTGACCACGCTATTTTTGCCCACCATGCCATTGTCGATTGCATAAATGAATAAGTCTTTACCGTTAAAACTGAGTAAATCTTTTTTTGGGACTCTATGACGCATGGTCAAAACGGTAAGTTTATCTAATAAACCCATGGATTCTATTTCCAAAGAATCAGCATTCTTGGCTTTCTCTAAAATCGTAGTATAATAGGTCATAGTTCTGCTGTCAACAAAATCAGCAGCCAACCCACCTTTATCTGTAAGGATTGCGTTTTTATAATTGTCAAATGATTCTAAAACCAATTCTTTATCAGATTGTGAATAGCTTTTAATTGATATAAAAATCAGTACTATGAATGTTATTGTTTTTCTCATAATGTATTGGTTAGCCATAATTGATTACTCTGGACGCGACCAGTTATAAACTAGCGCTAGCGGGGGGTATAGCTTTTTATATAACCGGTTCTCTGTCCAAATCACTATATGGATAAATTCCTTTTTCTTTTAATATTTTAAATAATTCATCACTTCCATTTTCTCTTGCGAAGTCCATTTCAGCTCTAAAAATTTGCATACAAAGTAAAAGATGATGTTCTCTATTTCCGATTTTAAATTTCTTTCCATCGGGTTCATACAGGTCAAAAACTAAACAAGTGTTTTCTTCATTCTCGCCATTAGGTACTTCAATAGTTTCTTTTGGATTTAGTGAGGCTTGAGGCGAGTACATTCCAATTGCGGTTAAAAATCCACACGCTTTTCTTTCAATTAGATTAAAAGGGGTTTGTTCGTCCTTATTCTCGTTATAGTCATACTTTGTAAAAGCTACTAATTCATAAGTGCCTAATCGATTTTTTTTAGGTCCATTTCCGTCTGGGTCTAATAATTCCATTGTCGCAAACCCAGTTCCTTTTATGTGATTTGGGAAGTAGTACATATCAACAGCTCCGCCAATTGCAAAAGGTATTATTGCGTGTCCGACTAGATTATGCATTTTGCCGAGAACATTTTCCAATCCTTCCGATTTTAACTCATAGTCCTTTTCGTGTTCTTCTTCGGTAAATTCTTTTTCAATTGGCTTTTCTTTTTTGCCAAATAATCTTTTTAAAAACCCCATATTTTATTTCAGTTCGTTTTTTTTTATAGGTTAATAATGTTAGTGGCAGTTTACTTTACGTACTCTTTGATGAATTCGATTGCAGTTACAGAACTCGTAAATAGTGCATAATTTTTTCTTTCTTCTCCACTTAACTTATGATTAGTGCTATCGCCATAATCAGAAACTGATTTTATTGAAACATATTTTGGTGTTTGGTTCTTGAAGGAATTAGAAGCAGAAAAATAGAATCCTTGAGTTTCCATATCCATTCCTTTCACTCCGTGATATGTGCTATTGATTTCTTTCATTAATTCTGCACTTCGTGATAGTGAACTACCAGTTACCATTAGACCAACGTGGCATTTCACATTTCCTTTAAATTTGTCTCCATCTGGATAGTTTCCTTTTATTGATTTGAATGTATCACTATTAGCAAAAATTTGCAATCTTGACTTTAAGTTATTGTCGATAGAATCTGCATTTTGCTGGAATTTCTTTTTTGTAGACTCACCTTCTTTGTTCATTGCTACGACTTCATTGTAGTTCAATGATTTTTCAGCAATAATAATATCACCTAATTTGGTAACATTTTTATTCCCTGCACAAACACCAACCATAAATATATATTCAGGCTCAAAGTGAGTGACTAATTTTGTTGTATTGGATACTGAATTCGCTATACCCATACCTGTAGGATATGGCATAACGCAACTAATTCTTTTATCTCCAGAAATAATCTCACCACCGTAATATATAGTTGCATCGTTATGAGGAGAATCAATTTCTTTCAAATTTGCAATATTATCTGCCATTACATTGAATTCGTCAGGTGTGGATGTTAGTATGCCAATTTTGTAACTTGAACAAGGCTGATATTTCTTTATTGGTGATGATTTTCCTTTATTTTGGCTAAAAATCTCTCTTGCCTCACTTCCAAACTCACTTGCTTTCTGTAGTATTTTTGTTATCTCATTCATGAACTATTCTTAAGACAATAAATGTTTCTTCATCGCTTCGAAAAATTTATGATAAACCTTTTCATCAGTAGTTTCTGGGACGGATAATTGAATATTTATATTTATTGTAACTGCGTTATTAGGTCCTCCAATTTTTGTTTGAATATTTTTTGTTAAACCCTTTGTGCTATTTGATTCTTCGGTGGTTGGAGGGCTTGCTGTGGTTGTCTTTTTTACTTCTGGCTCATCATCTTCAATTGAATTTAAAGAACTAGTATTTGTAATGTTTGTTGCTATTAATTTCCCATCTTTTTCTTCTATTAATTTTGACTTCTTCAAAATTTCTGTTAAGGTTCCAGAGCCAGCTCTTGACTCATTCGTTTTCTTTTGACCGGATGAGTATTCAATATGAGCGATCAAATCACTTTCTGGCATTCCGTCTTTTATTCTTACTGCCGTAATCATGCTGTTCATGAAATCTGATTCAGCAATAATTTCTCTCCAACATGAACTTATGTCGTCTTCATTTTTGAAAGTTATTGCTCTGCCCAGCTTAGTTCCAATTTCAGTTGGTGTTTTGCTATTACCACCTGCTATTATTCCTGTTCCGACAAGAAATTTGCTGTTTTTTGAAATAACTACCTTATGTATAGTTGTTGCTTTACTAATATCATCAAGAGATGCACCTTTTGTATTGGCTCCATAAGCTTGAATGATTTTAATTAGCTCCTTATACGATGAAGCTGGTAATTTGAATTCTGCCATAATTTATTTTTTTTGTTTTTTTTAATTGCCACTAACGGACTTGTGTATGAAACGTAGCGTGCAAAAAGACACTAACTTTTCGGATTAACACAGAGCCGAATTTTTGTATTTTTTTGTTTTAAAAGCCAAATTAAAAATTTGGCGGTCTCTCTAAATATCACAAACCTTTCGGTTAAGCACTTATTAGCTATGTTTTATACACCGTGTTACCTGTAGTTTATTTTATCGTTTCAAGACAGTCATTAATTTTATAATCCTCGCCTCTTAAAAATGTATTCTGCCAATTGATTGCAATCTGTTCTTTTAGTCCTAATTTCTCAAAACTTACTTTAACTTTAGGGAAAAACTTAATGTAGTCAGCTATAAATACGCTCGTAATCATTATTGCAATTTTTAAATTAAAAGTCGATAATTCAATCCAAGCCTTGTCCTCGTTTTTAAACATCGCAGAAAACTGAAAAACAGCAACATTAGTTGGATGTGTATACAGAGAAAAATAATTATAAATCGTATCAAGCATTCCAGCTTTTACCCCTAATGGTTTAATCAAATCTTGCCACGATAAAAATTCAACATCAGTTCCGCTAAATCTTATTTTGTAATCTTTCTCTTTTATTTTCGTATCTATTTTGCCTTGATTTTTTGCATCTAAAGACTGATAAAGAGCACTTTCTTTTATTTCTTTAATAAGATTTTCAATTTGCCGTTTTTCACTATCAATTTTTTCTTTGTTTTCATCCGAATTGGCTAAATTCTCAAATCTTTGACGATATTTAAGTCCAGAATGTACCCATAAATTATAGAGTATTAATTGTTTATCAGCCGTTTTCGTATTGACAAAGACTAAATTAAATAGACCAACCGTTTCGTAAATATTCCTTGTATTTGATGCAACAATTGTTGGGTCAATAATCCTATTTAAATGCGTGTCCTCGTATTGAAAATCAATACCTTTTACTGTTTCCCGAAGTTGAGCTAATTTGGTAAATATCATCTGGTTCATTATTCGAGCTTCTGCTTCCGCTAAAGAATCAACTTTGTCCATTTGATGGTCGCGAATAATAACAAAAAGAAAATTAAGGTAGATTTCAACAACATCTAAACAATCCTTTTGGGTTTCGCATCTTAAAAGTCGTAATGCTTCAATTCGCAATTGTGCTTTGTCCATTATTATTTTTTTAAGGTCTCAGATTTTTAATTTGTTCCAAAAGTTTGATGTTTGCCTAAATTACAGGTAACGTGTTATATGAATGCAAAAAGTGTCTTTATCCCGAGAATTAACCGTGATAATAACAAATTCTGCTTTTTATTTTAGTAATGCATCACACAATTTCATATGCACAAACATCACTAAAACATCACTATCAAAAAATTAGAAGGGTGTTGTGAGACTAAAATTTTGGTGCTCTAATATATAAATCGCCCCTCAAATTCTATTACGTAAAACCGTATTTATATGGAGGTTTTTGTTGGTGCTTGAATTTAGCTAGTAAAAGACAGGGGTAGCGGGTGATTTATTTATTGCTTTCTTTAAAAGCGTTGAAAATGAGTCCGTCATAGTGATAAATACCGCTGCCGTGGCCAAACCAGAAGCCTCTTTTTTTATCCTCTAAAATACCAAAGAACATATTTTTTTCAGTTTTCACTTGTTGGGCTGTTACGCCTTTGTTTTGCTGTGCTATGATATCATATTTTGAGAGTACCCAATTTTGCATATTGCCAATACTAGCAGAACTAGTCCAAATATTTTCTTGACTGTCTTGGTAGATATAACCAACAAAAGGTTCAGCTACGTTGGTGTACGAATTGCCATCATAAGACCAGAGGCCGTCATTACCGCCTAGCCACATCGTGCCTGTTTTATCTTTTAGTATGCTACGCACATTTGAAAAAGTTTTCCCTTTTGGGGTCGTGAGTTTGATAAAGGTTTTTCCGTCATACAAACTGACTGCTCCTCGGGTGCCAATCCATAGTTTTCCTGTATCATCAGCAGCGATAGCATTTACATCGCCATTGGTCATACCATCTTTTGTGGTATAGTTGGTAAATGAATTTCCGTCGTAGGTACTGATTCCGTTTTGGGTGCCAATCCAAAGTAATCCGTTTTTATCTTCCATAAAACAGCCGATACTGTTATCAACGAGTCCGTCTTTGGTGGTAAAATTGGTGAATGATGTACCATCATAGCGGTAGACGCCAGCGCCAATAGTACCAAACCAAATGTTTCCGGTGGTATCTTCTAGAAGGCTAAAAACACGAAAGCGTCTTAAATTTTCTTTATTGGTGAGATTGGTAAAAATTTTACCATCATATTTAATAATGCCCTGCCATGTGGCGAACCAAATGTTTCCCTTTTTGTCTTGAATGATATTACGGGTGATCCTAGTGGGGCCGAATGGCGAGTTAACGGTATTCGTCTCTGAAAAATACGGGTCTACATCTTCTTGAGCTACTTTAAATACG
>CALIIP010000216.1 GCA_938018045.1 uncultured Flavobacteriaceae bacterium | reverse complement strand
CAACACAAAAATGCCTTATGGTAAATTTAAAGGCAGAGATTTAATTGATTTGCCAGAACATTATATTGTTTGGTATCATGCAAAAGGATTTCCGAAGGGAAAACTAGGAATGATGCTTGGTTTGGTTTATGAATTGAAATTGAATGGATTGGAATATCTGATACATGAGATTAAAAAAACTTCTTAGTATCAATAAAGAAAACTGTTATAGTTCCAAGAGTATAGGCTATTAAATCAGAAATACTAAAAGTTGTTCCTAACACTAATTTTGTAAATAGGTTCTTTTTGATGTTTAGAATTTCAAGAATGTCTATAAGTTGAAGGAATTCGATGCCAAAAGAAATTATTATTACACTAATTGCTATATAAATTGGTTTTGCTTTTACTAAACTTTTTATAAAGTAGTATATTAGAATTACTGCTAAAAAATCACCAAATGTGTAACGTATAAATTCTTGTGTTACATAGAATGCAATAACCATTTCTATTAAAAACAGCACTATAGTTATGGTAAAATAGCGGAGATTAAATGTCATTTTTTGTTTTTATTGATTGGGTTAATAGCGTATTAAAGATGTAAAAACTAATACTGAAAAATAGCCCAAAACCAATAGTGACTCCCCAAGTTTTGGGATGATCAATAGGATTAATTATTCTCATCGAGATGTCATAGATTAATAGTTGAGGTTTTTGTAGAATGTCCCATGAATTCCAGCGTAAAAAGCGTCCGAGATAAATTCCAAATCCACATAAAAAGAAAATGGTTGTTGTTGAAATCCATGCTTTTTTAGAAGAAAATTTTTGTTTGATAATTTTATGAATATCATTTATAGAAATAAAGAAAAGTAACATACCGTTAACGGCAAACGAACTAATTAAAAGTAAGTCAAACCAATAAGGAATTAATTTCCCTTGATGTAAATGCACTAAATCTGTGATTATATATGGTGCGTTTGGCAAGAATAATAACCAAGCGAATAAAAGCAAAAAAAGTTTAATATTCGAGTTTTCAGCATACATTTTATACTTTATAAATTTTGAAATCCAAAATGGAATGTATGCCAGAAATAGATTCCAAACCAAAAATAAATAAAAGAAAGAATTCGTATATTTTATTCTAAAAAGCATGAGTAAGATGCAATAGAAACTTAAAATTGCTATAGATATGTTTAATTTATTTTTCATTCAATTATTGGATTAAATATTTAGTAACGATATAGAAATAAAGATATGCAATGGGAATATTTGCTAGAATGATTCCAATAGATTTAAGCGTTTCCAGTTTTCTTTCTATCAATAATGAAATAAGTAGTATTACGATTATTATCAGATTAATGATGATAGAAACCATTACATAATAGTATCCTAAAATTGTAACTCCAGTAATGCCTCTAATAATAATTTGTAGTACAAAAAGTAAGGTTCCTATTGCGAAAAAAAATAGTGCGATGCTAGATGTTGTTTTTAATTGTTTCATTTTTGAATTCTTATTAATTGTTTTTTTGTGAAAATGGCTGTTCGTAAATCTTCAATTGAAGTATGTAATAATTTTTTAAAATCAAAACAATGAAAAGTATTTGCTTGTTTACCAATGTTATAAGATTTCCAGTAATATGATATATAATCAGGAAGAATGATGATGCCTAACATCATTGCACCATAGAGATATATACTTCGTTTACCGTTACCAAAACACAAGCATTGCAATGCAATTTCATCTTCTACTTTAATCCCATATCCTGTAAGTACATGATAGGCATCATGGCGTTCAACTTTTGATATGAGTTCAAATCCATTTTTATTTAAAAACTCACCTAAATATTTCCCTAGTGTTCCATTTGGATATTTTAATAAATCTTTTTTATAAACTCCCCAAGGCTTATGTTTTTTAAACATACGTGTATAGATTTTTTGAGAATGTTCAAACAACCATTCTATAAGTTTTTTTCGAGGATTTAATGCTAAATTATTCATTTGGAATATTTAAAAGTACTTTGAATTTCAAAGTAAATGATTAAAAAAATAGTTTTTATTTGTTTTGTTGTCGTTTTATTAATTGTTCTAGTGCATTGATGTGTTTTGTAAATTCTAGTTTACCCAATTTTGTGACGCTATATTTTGTATTCGGTTTTCGACCGATAAATTGTTTCTCAATCTTTATATATTCCTCTTTTTCAAGCGATTTTAAATGACTTGCAAGATTACCATCAGTTACTCCCAGTAATTCCTTAAGCGTGCTAAAATCGATGAATTCATTCACCACAAGTGCCGACATAATTCCAAGTCGAACACGATGATCAAATGTTTTGTTTATATGTTGTAAAATGTTTTTCAAAGTTTATTTGTCATATTTAAAATACATTAATGTACCATAAATAATGTGCAAGATACCAAAACCTATTGCCCAAAAGTACAATCCGTAACCAATAAAATTCATAGAAATTAATCCAAGAATAATTTCGGCTATTCCTAAATATTTTACATTACCAAAAGTGTATTTACTTGCGCTAAAAAGAGACAAACCGTAAAAGATTAATGTTGCAGGAGCAACAAAGCCATAAAACCCTTGGTTTAATAAAATCAGACAGAAAATCCCGCCAGTAAAAAGAGGAACTAGAAAGTTAAAAAGTAATCTTTTGGTTGTTGTATCCCAAATTTTTGTTCCATGTTGTCTTGCTTTTCTTTTAGTTAAAATAAAAGCAGTTACAACAGACAGCACAGTAACTACTACTGCAATTGTTATTAATCTAAATTCTAATGTAATTAAGTTTAGTGAACCAGCTATCATTTCACTTTTAGCATTTGCGTATTCTATTGTAGTGAATTCATTAATTAATGTTCTTGCCAAATATGCTCCAACAAGCGCATAAATCCCTGCTAATATTCCTGAAAGTCCGCTAAGAGAAATGAAGCGTGATGATTTGTTCATCATGTCTTTAATCTCTGATATGTCTTTTAAATAATTCTTATCACCCATAATAAA
>CALIIP010000215.1 GCA_938018045.1 uncultured Flavobacteriaceae bacterium | reverse complement strand
ATTGGTGATTTTGAAGATATTGCATAAAAAATTTCGTTTTCAAAGGTTAATTTACCTGCACTTATCGCAATAAAATAATTGATGCTATTAGTTTTAACAATGGTTCCGAGTTTACAAACTTCTGAAGTTTCTTGAATGTTTATGCGGTCTAATATCATTTTCATTTCTGATACAACTCTTAATTGTTGTCCTGCTTTTTCCATTTCTAACTGTAGCATTGCTCTGCCTGTTTCATGTTTATCTCCTGCTGAACTTTTGGTTTCTGAAGCCAATGCATCTTGATTAGATTTTATGGTGTTTTCTATCGTTGTCAACTTATTGTCGACAAATTCTTTACATTGATTGTATAAATTTTCTTTAATTGTATTTTTCTCCATTTATACTATTTCTGCCAATTCCTTTCCAATTGAACTTCCAATTGCAACACCCATTCCGCCTAGTCTAACACCACAATAAATATTTTCTGACACTTGCTTTACGATTGCTTTTTTCTGATTTCCAACACCCATAATTCCGCTCCAACGTTGTTCTATTTCTACTTTTTGATTTGGTAAAATTGTGCTCTTTAAAATCTCTTCTAATTTGTTTTGAACTAACGTTGTCAGACCAAATTCGCTTGTTTCTTCTGTTTTAAAATCAAGATTTCTTCCGCCTCCAAAAAGAATTCTGTTGTCAATATTTCTAAAATAATAATATCCTTTTTCTAAATGAAATGTTCCTTTTATTTGAAGATTTTCAATTGGTTTGGTAATTAAAACTTGTGCTCTTGCTGGCTGTAAATTTTCTTTTAAAAACTGATTTGCAAATCCGTTTGTTGCAATTAAAACTTTGCCTGACTTAAAAGAAAAACTATTATTTAATTCAATTTCTCCTTCATCTGAAACTTTAGTAACAGCAACATTATTTAATATTTTAACTCCTTCTAGATGAGCACATTTTAACAACGATGCCATCATTTTTCCAGTATCAATTTGTCCTTCATATTGATTAAATAAATAGTTGTTTTTAATATTATTAAAACCATATTTATTATCAGAAATAGAAAAAACATCTTGCTTAAAAATAGGCTTTAAAAGTTGATTAACTATTTCTTTTTTCTCCAAACACTCTTCAAATAGATTGTCATTATTAGAGAACAATTCATAACCTCCATATTGTCTATAGCCGATATTTGCATCACCTAAATTCTCTCTCAACAATTGCAAACCTTCCCAGCGTTTTTCAACCAAACTATATACTTCTTCTTCTGTGTGAGAATCTAAATCATCAATAATTTCAGAAAGACTACCAAAACAAGCAAATCCTGCATTCTTGGTGCTTGCGCCATTAGGTAATAACCCTTTTTCAAGCACTAAAATTTTACTTTTTGGGTATTTCTCTTGTAAATATATTGCCGTATTTAGCCCTACAATTCCGCTTCCGATAATTGCAAAATCAATATTAGAAAACCATTCTTTTAATTCCCAATAACTGTAATTTAATTTATTCTCGTTCATGCTCTTCAATATCTTTTGTAAGGTCTAATTTTCTAAATGATGGCGAAACTATTCCTGTAGTAATTACGGTTAACAATGTCATTGTTCCGCCAAAAACGACTGCAGTAACTGTTCCCATCAATTTTGCTGTAACTCCACTTTCAAAAGCGCCTAATTCATTAGATGAACCAACAAACATTGAGTTTACAGAAGAAACGCGACCTCTCATATTATCTGGTGTTTTTAACTGTAAAATTGTTTGACGAATGACCATTGAAACACCATCGGTAACTCCGCTAAAAAATAAAGCGACTACAGAAATCCAAAATGTTGAAGATAAACCAAAAACAATAATACAAATTCCAAATCCGAAAATTGCAGCCAATAATTTTATTCCTGCATTTTTACTTATCGGAATATAAGCCGTAACCAACATCGTTATAAATGCTCCAACTGATGGCGCTGCAACTAGAATTCCAAATCCTGTTGGACCAACTTTTAAAATATCTTGAGCAAATATGGCTAGCAGTGCAACTGCTCCGCCAAAAAGTACAGAAACCATATCTAAGGTTAACGCACCTAAAATTGCTTTTGTTTTAAACACAAACTTTACTCCTGCTTTTAAACTTTGCATCACAGGTTCGCCAATATTTGGATTTAAAATTGGTTTCTTTTCAATTTTAAAAACAACTAATAATGACAATATAACCAAGCCAAAAACAATACATAACGACCAATGAACACCGAGCCAACTAATAGAAAAGCCTGCAAAAGCAACCCCTAAAACACGTGCCATTTGCCAAGTAGAACTATTCCAAGTTGCTGCATTTGGATAGATTTTTTTAGGGACAATTAAAGCAACTAAAGAGAAGATTGTTGGTCCAAAAAAAGAACGTAAAAATCCGCCAAAAAATACCAAAGCGTATATAGAATATAAAATTGCGTTGGTAGACCAAGATTCTGATATTTCTTTTGAAGTAAGCCAAAACAATCCAAAACTAATTAATGAAAATGCTGCAATACAAATTGCTAAAAGGTTTCTTTTTTCTCGCTGATCTACAATATGACCCGCAAATAAAGCCATTCCTAAAGCGGGAATGATTTCTGCCAAACCAATAATTCCAAGTGATAATGGATCTTTGGTTATCGAATATACTTGCCATTCTATCACAATAAATTGCATAGACCAACCGAAAACTAATAAAAATCGCATGAATAAAAAGATGTTAAATTCTTTAAATCGCAATGCTGCGTATGGATCGTTTTTTACCATTATAAAAGTTTGGTTAGGATTTTTAAAAGTAGTTAAAACTCTAACTTCAATTGCACATCAATCACTTTTTCTTTTTTCTTTGTATTAATATTCAAATTAGTAACTGATATCCCCAAAAGTCTTACCGAATTTTTCATTTTTTCTTGATACAGTAATTCTTTAACTGTTTCTAATAAAATGGTTTTGTCTTTCACAAAAAAAGGGAGTGTTTTGCTTCTCGTTTGTTGTGCAAAATCGCTATATTTTATTTTTAAAGTTACTGTTTTTCCTGCTAGTTTTGATTTTTTTAGTCGTTTTTCTAGTTCGTCAGCAATTCTTTCTAATCGCTCGAGCATAAAGATTTCTGACGTTAAATTGGTACGAAAAGTATGCTCTGCTGCAACCGATTTAGTTATTCTATTCGGATTTACTTTTCCGTTGTGAATTCCGCGTACAATATTGTAATAGTGTCCACCAGATTTTCCAAAGTTTTTGGTTAGAAATTCTTCTGATTTTTCTTTTAAATGGCTTCCTGTAAAAATCCCCAAATTATACATTTTAGTTGCAGTTACTTTACCAACTCCATAAAACTTTTTGATGTCCAATTTCTCTAAAAAGTCGATTGCTTTTTCTGGAGGAATCGTTTTTTGACCATTTGGTTTGTTGATATCCGAAGCAATTTTAGCAAGAAATTTATTGTACGATATTCCTGCGGATGCTCTTAATCCAGTAGTATCAAATATTTTTTGACGAATTTCTTCAGCAATCAAACTTGCCGAAGGATTTCCCATTTTATTTACAGTAACATCTAAATATGCCTCGTCTAAAGAAAGAGGCTCAACTAAATCTGTGTATTCTCTAAAAATAATTCTAATCTGTTTTGAAACTTCTTTATAGCGGTTAAATCTTGGTGAAACAAAAATTAATTGCGGACAATTTTTACGAGCCATAACGCCACTCATTGCAGAACGAACACCAAATTTTCGCGCTTCGTAACTCGCCGCAGATACGACTCCTCGAACTTCTCCTCCGCTAACTGCAATTGGTTTTCCTCGTAATTCCGGATTGTCTAGTTGCTCTACAGATGCATAAAACGCATCCATATCTACATGAATTATTTTTCTATTTGTAAGGATTGATTCCACATTCAAAAATACAAATAAAAAAAAGCGTCCGCCAATGGCGAACGCTTTTTAATTTTATATAAATCGTTTTTTTAAACGACTCCTTGATCTAACATTGCATCGGCAACTTTAACGAAACCAGCAACATTTGCACCTTTTACATAATCTACAAAACCGTCAGATTGTGTTCCGTATTCAACACATGAGGCGTGAATATCGTTCATTATTTGTTTTAATTTAGCGTCAACCTCTTCTCTAGTCCAGTTATAACGTAATGAGTTTTGACTCATTTCTAAACCTGATGTTGCAACACCTCCAGCATTTGATGCTTTCCCTGGTGCAAATAAGATTTTTGCGTTTTGAAATGCTGTAACTGCTTCTGGTGTAGAAGGCATATTTGCTCCTTCAGCAACACAGATACATCCATTAGAAATTAATGTTTTTGCTTCATCGCCATTTAACTCATTTTGAGTTGCACATGGTAAAGCTACATCACATTTAGTTCCCCAAGGACGCTCACCTTTAAAGAATTTTGCGTTTGGATATTTCTCAACATATTCGTTAATTCTTCCTCTTCTTACGTTTTTAATTTCCATAACGAATGCTAATTTCTCAGCATCGATTCCGTCTGCATCATAAATATATCCAGAAGAATCTGACATTGTCACAACTTTTCCTCCAAATTCTGTTGCTTTTTCAGTAGCATATTGAGCAACATTTCCTGATCCAGAAACGACAACTGTTTTACCTTCAAAAGAATCTCCTTTCGTTTTTAACATATTTTGGGCGAAATAAACATCTCCATAACCTGTTGCTTCTGGTCTAATTAAAGAACCTCCCCAAGTTGCACCTTTACCTGTTAAAACTCCAACAAATTCGTTACGCAATTTTTTATATTGACCGAACATAAATCCGATTTCTCTTCCTCCAACTCCAATATCTCCTGCAGGAACATCTGTATTTGCACCAATATGACGGAATAACTCAGACATAAATGCTTGACAGAATGCCATTACTTCTCTATCTGATTTTCCTTTTGGATTAAAATCAGAACCTCCTTTTCCTCCTCCCATTGGAAGTGTCGTTAAAGAGTTTTTAAATACTTGTTCGAAACCTAAAAATTTTAAAATTGATAAATTTACTGAAGGGTGAAAACGTAACCCTCCTTTGTATGGTCCAATTGCTGAATTAAATTCAACTCTATAACCTCTATTAACTTGTGTTTCTCCACTATCATCAACCCAAGGGACTCTAAACATAAGTGTCCTTTCTGGTTCAACCATTCTCTCTAACAATTTTTTCCCTTGATATTTAGGGTTGTTTTCAATAAATGGGATTACTGTTTCTGCTACTTCATGAACAGCTTGTAAAAATTCTGGTTCGTTTGCATTACGTTGACCAACGTAATCCATAAAGTCTGAAATTGATTTATTCATAATTTTTAGTGTGAGTTTTTATATAATTTTAAAATTACGCCACAAATATACAGAAATTCCTATTTGTTAAATTTAAATTGAGTTTTTTTTTGCCCAAATACAGCTTTTACTACAACGTTTTCGAACGAATGATTATTGGAACCGTTAACTCTTATGGAAAGCTGCGCATATTTTCATTAAAAAACCATAAATTTGCAACCTAGTAATTGAGCAAAAATAAGATGTTAGAAAAAGTAAAAGAACTTATTGGAGACGTACAAAGTTTTAAAACAACTTCAAAAGAAGAAATTGAAGTGTTTAGAATTAAGTATTTGGGAAGCAAGGGTTTGTTAAAAGAACTTTTTAATGAATTCAAAACTGTTGACGCGTCTTTAAAGAAAGATTTAGGACAAGCATTAAACAATTTACGCAATGCTGCTTCAGAAAAAGTTCAAGAATTAAACGATTCATTAGAAAGCAATACAGAAACAAAAAACTTTTATGGCGATTTAACACGTCCATCTGAACCAATTGAATTAGGTTCTAGACACCCAATATCTATAGTAAGAAATAGAATTATTGAAGTGTTTTCTAAAATTGGGTTTACCGTCTCTGAGGGTCCAGAAATAGAAGATGATTGGCATAATTTTACAGCTTTAAACTTGCCTGAATACCATCCAGCAAGAGATATGCAAGACACTTTCTTTATTGAGAAAGATCCGGATTTATTATTGAGAACACATACAAGTTCTGTGCAGGTACGTTATATGGAAAACAATGAGCCGCCTATTCGTACGATTTCTCCTGGAAGAGTTTTTAGAAACGAAGATATATCAGCAAGATCTCATTGTATTTTTCATCAAGTAGAAGGTTTATATATCGATACTGATGTTTCTTTTGCAGATTTAAAACAAACGCTTTTATACTTTACAAAAGAGATGTTTGGAAAGTCAAAAATACGTTTACGTCCGTCTTATTTTCCTTTTACAGAGCCAAGTGCTGAAGTAGATATTTATTGGGGATTAGAGACAGAAATTGATTATAAAATTACAAAAGGAACAGGTTGGTTAGAAATTATGGGTTGCGGAATGGTTGACCCAAATGTTTTGAAAAATGCCAATATAGATCCTGAAAAATATACAGGTTACGCTTTCGGAATGGGAATTGAACGCATCGCTATGTTGTTGTATCAAATTCCTGATATTAGAATGTTTTATGAAAATGATGTTCGTTTTTTAGAGCAGTTTAAATCAGTTTTATAAAAATTACAAAACTGTAAAATCTAAATTATTATAATCATGAATTCTAGTTATTTTACAATATCTGTAATATTAATTGTATTGATTTTTATAATCTTTATGAATATAAAGTATGGGAAAGGAGAAGATAGTTTTGATGAGTATGATGAATTTGATTAAAAAGTTACAAAAGTAAGTACAAGTGAAAAAAGACATCAAAATCCCTGAGGTTACAGACATATTTATGGCTGTTGTTAAAGAATACAATCCAGATTTTCGAACAGATGATTGGAACGTATATCTTGTCAATAATAAAATCATTGATTTAGAAGTGGTTTTGATAGTTTCACATGGCTCTGACGACAAAGACCAAACATCAATTATGCGCAAGAAAATAGAGTGTCTTCCTGCAAATTCTTATGCGAAGATTGAATTTATTCAACCTGAACTTTTTAAACTTAACAACGAATTTAAAGTTACTTTTTTTGCAGATAATAAACTATTTGAAAAAACGTTTATATTTACTAAAAATAGCATTAAAGAAAGCGCTTTAAGAATGATTAAAGGGTTTGATAAAAAAGGAATTATCAGTAAATAAAAATTAGCAATCTGTTTTTTATTAATGAGCACAAACAATAAAAATAAACGAATAAGGCCTAGAAAAAAATCTAGATTTAAATTGTTGCATCAGTATTATTCATATACTGGTTTTTACGCGTTTGTAAAAGACAGTTTGAAAAAAGTGTCATGGCCAATTGCTATATTTATATTGATTTTATGGCTTATTCATGAGTTTGTATTGAACTTTAATGACCTTTTTACCACTATCGTAGAAACTTATAATCCTTTATCAATTTTAGCAGTATTTTTTGCTTCTGAATCTATTTTAGGATTGATTCCTCCAGAAATTTTTATTGCTTGGGCTGGTAAAACAACAACACCTTGGATATATTTGGCTCTATTAGCTTCGCTTTCTTATCTTGGTGGAATACTCTCCTTTTTAATGGGTAGATATTTATATAAAATTCCCTCGGTTCATGATTATTTGGAAGTGAAGATGAGTAAGCATATCACAATGATTCGAAAATGGGGAGGGTTTTTAATTGTTGTTGGAGCGCTGTTACCAATTCCGTTTGCAATGACAAGTATTGCTGCTGGATTGATTCATTATAAATTCAGAAATTACTTACTTTTTGGATTGCTTCGTTTCTTAAGGTTTTTCCTTTATGGACTCTTTATTTTTAATGTCTTTTAGGTTTTCTTAAGCCATCGCAAAACCCAAAATCAAATACAAAATTGTTGTAATAATTCCGCCAAGCAAAGCATAAGGTAATTGTGTTTTTACATGGTCTATATGGTCACTTGCTGATGCCATTGATGATATAATTGAAGTGTCGGAAATAGGCGAACAATGATCTCCAAAAATACCTCCTCCAAGTGTTGCTGCAACAACCAACGCTAAATCTGTTCCGTGAATATTTGCCATTGGTATCGAAATTGCCAACATGATGGCGAATGTTCCCCAAGAAGTACCTGTTGAAAATGCTATAAACGAACTAATTAAAAATACAATTGCAGGTAAAAATTCTGGTGATAACCATTCTTTTGAAGAGTTAGCGATAAATTCTCCTGTTCCTAACGCATTACAAGCATCACCAATTGCAAATGCTAAAACCATTAATAATGCTAAAGGCATCAATTCGCTAATTCCTTTTAAAGTAATATCTACCATTTCGTTCATCTTCATGATTCCTTGTGCTCTATACAAAATCATAGCAACAATAATAGCGGTTAAAACTGCGTATAAAACTGAAGAAGATCCTGAACCTTCACCGATTGCTTGAGAAAAGTGATCGAAAAAAGAAGTTGATTCTTTTACAGCGTTCCATCCTGTATATGAAAGCCAAAAAGGCATCATTAAAACCATTGTTACCAGCGGAATGACCATATTGTATGCTTTTGCTTTTACGCCTTCTTTTGGTGGATAAGAAGTAACTGCATCAGAAAGCATAGGTTTTGAGTTCTCATCCATCAATTTTCCAGTTTCTTGTGTGCGTTTTTCGGCTTTTGCCATTGCGCCAATATCTTTCTTTGAAAGGATAATTCCGAAGAGAATAATAAGTGCTAAAATCGGATAAAAATTGTATTTCATTGAAGAAAATAACATTCCAATAGGATTGTCTATTCCTTGTACTAAAAGCAATCCCATAATGTAGGCTCCCCA
>CALIIP010000214.1 GCA_938018045.1 uncultured Flavobacteriaceae bacterium | reverse complement strand
GAAATAGAAGAAAGATTATCAGAAAACGACTTAATATTAAGTCTTCTTTTAATAGGAATTGTAAATGCTAAGAGAACTCCTGCAATTGTCGGGTGAATTCCAGACTTCAGGAATAAAAACCAAATAATAATTGCTAAAATTATTCCGATTTCTAAAGAGTATTTTCTGTTGTGATACCAATATCCAAGGAATGAAATAAGAATAAGACCATATAAAATAAAATACCAATTGATATTTGCACTATAAAAAATTGCAATAACAAGTACTGCAGCAATATCATCGATAATAGCAAAAGCAGTCAAAAATATTTTTAAACTCAGCGGAACTCTTTTCCCTAAAGTACTCAAAATTGCCAATGCAAAAGCAATATCTGTAGCCATTGGTATTCCCCAACCTTTAACAGTTTCTGGGTTTTGATTTAATGCCAAATAGAAAATAACTGGCACGATAACTCCACCTAAAGCAGCAATAAAAGGAAAAGCGGCTTTTTTAAGCGTGTTTATCTCTCCAATTAATAACTCTCTTTTTAACTCTAAACCTATCAGGAAAAAGAAAATTGCCATCAATCCGTCATTAATCCATAGAATCAATGGTTTTTTCAGTTCAAATTCTTGGAAAGAAATTCCGATTTCATATTGCCATAAACTTTCATATGCTGCTGCATAAGATGAATTTGCCCAAATTAATGCAATAATTGTTGCACCAAAAAGTAGCATTCCTGCAAGGCTTTCGGTTTTTACAAATTTTTGAAATGGAGTTAAAAGTATCTTTGTGATCATATATTTTCTCTAAAGTTTAAAGAGCAAATATAACAATCTTATTTCGGTTCTAATATAGCACATGGGATAATCATTTCCTCTAATGATATTCCGCCATGTTGATAGGTGTTTTTATAATATTTCACAAAATGATTGTAGTTGTTTGGATACGCAAAAAACAAATCTTCTTTTGCAAATATAAACGAACTATTCATGTTAATTGTTGGCAAGAATATATCTTTAGGATTACTTACAGAATACACATCTTTCTCGTTGAAAGATAGGCTTCTACCAGTTTTGTATCTCAAATTTGAACTGATGTTTTTATCACCAATAACTTTGGTTGGAGCAGTTGCATTTATAGTTCCATGATCGGTTGTAATAATCAATTTCTGACCCAGTTCTTGTGCTTTTTGTATGATATCCATCAAAGGAGAATTCTTAAACCAACTTAATGTTAATGAACGATATGCTTTGTCATCATCTGCCAATTCTTTGATAACTGCCATTTCAGTTTTTGCATGCGATAACATATCAACAAAATTATATACAATTACTGTCAAGTCGTTTTCTTTTGTTGACTTGTATGAATCAGCCAATTGTTTACCAGACTTTAAATTAGTAATCTTATAATATTCGTGTTTTAAGTTTAGGTTTAATCGCTTGATTTGTTCAGTTAAAAAATCATTTTCATGTAAATTTTTCCCACCTTCATCTGTGTCATTTTTCCAATATTTAGGATACATTTTCTCCATTTCTGAAGGCATCAATCCTGAAAAAATGGCATTTCTCGCATATTGAGTTGCAGTTGGTAAAATACTATAGAATGCAGTTTCTTTTGTCTTTTTATAATAATCAGAAATTAAAGGCTCCATAACGCGCCACTGATCAAAACGTAGGTTATCTACAACAACCAATAATGTTCCTTTTTTGGTATCTAAATTCGGTACAATGACATCTTTAAATAAGGTGTGTGACAATACAGGTTTGTCATATCCTTGGAACCAATCTTCATAGTTTTTCTTAATAAACTTAAAGAATTGCGCATTTGCTTCTTGTTTCTGACTTTCAAGGATTTCAATCATTCCTTGATCATTTATATCTTCCAATTCAATTTCCCAATACACTAGTTTTTGATATAGTTCAGCCCATTCTTCATAAGAATTTACCATAGATAAATCCATGGCAATCTTTCTGAAATCTTGTTGATAGTTTGAAGTAGTCTTCTCTGATACCAATCGAGAATGGTCTAAATTTTTCTTTAAACTCAATAATATTTGATTAGGATTCACAGGTTTTATAAGATAATCGGCGATTTTATTACCAATTGCATCTTCCATAATATATTCTTCCTCACTTTTAGTAATCATGATCACAGGAAGATTTGCATTTTTAGATTTGATTTCCGTCAATGTTTCTAAACCAGAAATTCCAGGCATATTTTCGTCTAAAAAAACAATGTCAAAACTAGTATCTTCATCTATCATATCAATTGCATCAGCACCATTTGTACACGTTGTTACGGCATAATTTTTCTTTTCAAGGAAAATAATGTGTGGTTTTAGCAAATCTATCTCGTCATCAACCCATAAAATGTTTATATTACTCATACTTATCTTATATTTGTGTTAAATTGAAAATTCAAAATTTGAAGATTCAACAATTTTTAAAAATATCTCTCGCTTGAAATCGAGTAGAAAAATAGAACTAAAATGTCTGGTCGAGCGCAGTCGAGACCTCATTTAACAATAATTTATCATTTTGACCGCAAAAAAAACCAACAAACTTAAAATATTAAACGACCCAATCTACGGTTTTATTACTATTCCGAACTCATTAATTTTTGATTTGATAGAACATCCTTATTTTCAACGGTTAAGACGTGTTTCTCAAATGGGATTGTCATATATGGTGTATCCTGGAGCAAAACATACACGTTTCCAACACGCGATTGGTTGTGTGCATTTGATGCAAAATGCTGTTAGAGTTTTAAGGTTTAAAGGAATTTCTATTTCAGATGATGAAGAAAATGCAGTTTATATAGCAATTTTATTACACGATATTGGTCATGGAGCGTTTTCTCATGCACTAGAACATAGTATTGTGACAGGAATAAGTCATGAAGAAATTTCTCTGAAATTTATGGAAGCCTTAAATAAAGAATTTGACTGTGAATTATCACTTGCAATTCAGATTTTTAAGAATGAATATAGTCGTAAATTTTTACATCAATTAATTAGTAGTCAATTAGATATGGACCGTTTAGATTATCTAAAAAGAGATAGTTTTTATACAGGAGTTTCTGAAGGGAATATTAATTCAGAACGTTTAATAGCGATGCTAAATGTTAAAGAAGATTGTTTGGTTGTAGAAGAAAAAGGGATTTATTCTGTAGAGAAATTTATCGTTGCGCGTAGATTAATGTATTGGCAAGTTTATTTGCACAAAACTGGTTTGGTTGCAGAAAATATACTTGTAAAAGTTTTAAAAAGAGCAAAGGAATTGGCTGTGAAAGGAAAAATTGTTCCTGCGAGTGCTGCTTTAAAATATTTTTTAGAC
Organism: uncultured Flavobacteriaceae bacterium; assembly: GCA_938018045.1. Taxonomy (GTDB): domain Bacteria; phylum Bacteroidota; class Bacteroidia; order Flavobacteriales; family Flavobacteriaceae; genus Urechidicola. The sequence continues at coordinate 6,785 of CALIIP010000214.1, read as the reverse complement.
AATCCTGTTAACAGCAGAAATTTCACATCAGAAGATTTAAATACATTTTCTAAATTAGATGATTACGATGTGTTATCTGCAATTAAAGAATGGACAAATAGCGAAGATAAAGTTTTGTCATTGTTGTCTAAAGCAATAATAAATAGAAAACTATTCAAAGTAAAATTAAGTAATGAGGAGTTTGATAACCAAACAGTTATTGATACTAAAAATAAAATTAAAGAGAAATATAAATTATCAGCAGAAGAAATAGATTACTTTTTTATAACTGATTCTGTTTCAAATCAAGCATACAATTCGGTTAAAGATCAAATTCAAATTTTATATAAGAATGAGACTGTAAAAGATATTGCTGAAGCCTCTGATCATTTGAATTTACAGGCACTTTCAACACCTGTAATAAAATATTTTATGTGTTATCCTAAGAGTTCATTTTAAATGAGAAAGAAAATTCTTATTTTTGCACTTGTATGAATTTTACCGCAAACCAAATCGCAGAAATTTTAGGAGGAGAAGTTATTGGAGACCCTCTAGTAGAAGTTTCAACACTTTCAAAAATTGAAGAAGGGCAAAAAGGCTCACTTACATTTTTATCAAATCCAAAATATAAAGAATATATTTATACCACAAAAGCTTCTGTTGTTGTGGTTAATAAGACATTTAATCCAGAAAGAGAAATAAGCGCAACACTTTTAAAAGTTGATGACGCCTATAAATCTTTTACAACATTATTAGAATTTTATAGTCAATCAAAACAAGCAAAATCACATATAGAAAAACCAAATCACATTAGCGAAAGCGCAATAATAGGAGAAAACCCTTATATCGGAGCATTTGTGTATATTGGTGAAAATGTGAAAATTGGAAATGATGTGAAGATATATCCAAATTCATATATTGGGAATGATGTTGTGATTGGAGACAATACTGTTGTTTTTTCAGGGGTAAATATTTATCATGAAACACAAATTGGAAAAAATTGTATGATTAACTCAGGTTGTGTAATTGGCGCTGATGGTTTTGGTTTTGCTCCAAATGAAAAGGGAGTATATAGTAAAATACCACAAATTGGTATAGTAATCATAGAAGACAATGTTGATATTGGTGCTTGCACAACTATTGATAGGGCAACCTTAGGATCAACTATTATAAGAAAAGGAGTAAAGCTGGACAATCAAATTCAGATTGCTCATAATGTAGAAGTTGGTAAAAATACCGTTATTGCTTCTCAAACTGGAATTGCTGGATCTACAAAAATTGGTGAAAGTTGTCAAATTGGAGGTCAAGTAGGATTTGCTGGACATTTAACGATAGGTAATAACGTTAAAATTCAAGCACAATCTGGAGTTTCACGTAACTTCAAAGATAATGAAGTGATTCAAGGTACATATGCATTTAATTACAACGATTGGAATAAATCACATATTCACTTTAGGAATTTGCCAAAATTAGCGACTACAGTATATCAATTGGAAAAGGAAATAAAAGAATTAAAAGAGAATAATGAATAAGAATCAAAGAACCATAAAAAAAGAAGTATCTCTTTCAGGTGTTGGATTGCACACAGGTAATCAAGTAACAATGACTTTTAAACCTGCGCCTGTAAATCACGGTTACGCTTTTATACGTTTAGATTTAGAAGGTTCACCTATTATTGAAGCAGATGCAAGTTATGTAATAAGTACACAACGAGGAACTAATCTTGAAAAACGAGGTGTACAGATTAATACTTCAGAACATGTTTTAGCTGCACTTTATTCATTAGAAATAGATAATGCAATTATAGAAATTAACGCTCCAGAACCTCCAATTATGGATGGTTCATCTAAGTTTTTTGTAGAAGCACTTGAAGAAGCAGGAATAGAAGAGCAAGATGCAGAAAGAGAAGAATACATTGTAAAAGAAGTGATTTCTTATAAAGATGAACTGACAGGCAGCGAAATAATTTTGATGCCTGCCGATGAATATCAAGTAACAACAATAGTTGATTTTGGAACAAAAGTCTTAGGAACTCAAAATGCCACTTTAAATAAGTTGTCAGATTTTAAAGAAGAAATAGCAGCAGCGAGAACATTTAGTTTTTTGCATGAAATCGAAATGCTTCTTGAAAATGACTTGATAAAAGGAGGCGATTTAAACAATGCAATTGTATATGTAGATAAAGTTATTTCACCAGAAACAACAGAAAAATTAAAAAAGGCATTTAATAGAAAAGAAATTCATGTTCAACCAAACGGAATTTTAGATAATTTAACATTACATTGGACAAACGAAGCAGCACGACATAAATTATTAGATGTAATTGGAGATTTAGCATTAGTTGGTACTCGTATTAGAGGTAAAATAATTGCCAACAAACCAGGACATTTAGTAAATACAGCATTTGCAAAAAAGTTGGCTAAGATTATCAAAACTGAAAAAAGAAATAAAGTTCCACATTTTGATTTAAATGAGCCACCTTTGATGGATATTCATAAGATTATGAGTATTTTACCTCACAGGCCACCATTTTTATTGATTGATAGAATTTTAGAACTTTCAGATAAACATGTAGTTGGAATGAAAAATGTTACGATGAACGAAAATTTCTTTGTTGGACATTTTCCTGGAGCACCAGTTATGCCAGGAGTTTTACAAGTAGAGGCCATGGCACAGTGTGGAGGTATTTTAGTATTAAGTACAGTACCAGATCCAGAAAATTATTTGACGTATTTCATGAAAATGGACAATGTCAAATTTAAACAAAAGGTATTGCCAGGAGATACGCTAATTTTTAGTTGTGAACTGATAACACCTATAAGACGCGGTATATGTCATATGCAAGCCTACGCATATGCAAATAACAAATTAGTCGCAGAAGCACAATTAATGGCACAAATAGCTAAAAAATAAACGCATGAACCAACCATTAGCATATATTCATCCATCAGCAAAAATTGCTAGAAATGTTGTTGTAGAACCATTTACAACCATTCATCATAATGTAAAAATTGGTTCTGGAACTTGGATTGGATCTAATGTCACCATAATGGAAGGGGCAAGAATCGGTAAGAATTGCCGTATTTTTCCTGGTGCAGTAATCTCTGCAATTCCACAAGATTTAAAGTTTGAAGGCGAAGACTCTTTAACTGTTATAGGAAACGATGTAACTATCAGAGAATGTGTTACTATTAACAGAGGAACAAGTGCTTCTGGAAAAACTGTCATTGGAGATGATTGTTTAATTATGGCAACTGCACATATTGCACATGATTGTGTTGTTGGTAACAAATCAATTATTGTAAACGGTGTTGCGCTTGGAGGTCATGTTATTATTGGTAAAAATGCAATTATTGGAGGACTTTCAGCAATTCATCAATTCATCCATATTGGTGATCATGCAATGGTTTCTGGAGGTTCATTGGTAAGAAAAGATGTTCCGCCATATACAAAAGCAGCAAAAGAACCTTTATCATATGTTGGAATTAATTCAATAGGATTGAGAAGAAAAGGTTTTTCTACAGAAAAAATAAGAGAGATACAGAATATATTTAGAGTATTATATCAAAAAAATTATAATACTTCACAGGCACTTGGAATTTTAGAAGCTGAGTTTGAAGCAACTCCAGAAAGAGACAATATAATTCAGTTTATAAGTAGTTCACAAAGAGGTATAATGAAAGGTTATACAGGAAATTAAAAAATAATTTAAAATTAGAAATGGCAACAACATCAGATATTAGAAACGGATTGTGTATTAAATACAATAACGATATATATAAAGTAGTAGAGTTTTTACACGTTAAACCTGGAAAAGGACCAGCATTTGTTAGAACAAAATTAAAAAGTGTAACTAACGGAAAAGTAATTGATAATACATTCCCTGCAGGAAGAAAAATTGATGATGTAAGAGTTGAAACTCATAAATTTCAATATTTGTATAATGATGGTGATATGTATCATTTTATGAATGAGCAAGATTACTCTCAAATTCAACTTCAAAAGAGTGCATTAGATGTTCCAGAATTGATGAAAGAAGGAGAAATCGTTACAATTATTATCAATTCTGAAGATAATATGCCTTTATCGGTTGATATGCCTGCGAGTGTAATTTTAGAAGTAACAGCAACAGAACCTGGAGTTAAAGGAAACACTGCAACCAATGCTACTAAACCTGCAACTGTAGAAACAGGAGCCGAAGTAAATGTTCCATTGTTTATCAACGAAGGAGACAAAATTAAAGTGAGTACAGACAAAGGTCAATACCAAGAAAGAGTGAAGGAGTAATGAAGTTCAATTCTCAACAAACTTTAAAAGAAATAGCTAAAATCATCAATTCTGAATATATTGGAGTTGATGATTTTCCTGTTTTTGGGATGAATGAAATTCATGTTGTAGAAAAAGGAGATATTGTTTTTGTTGATCATCCAAAATATTATGATAAAGCGCTGCAATCTGCTGCTACTATTATATTGATAAATAAAAAAGTAGATTGTCCTGAAGGGAAAGCACTTTTAATTTCTGATGACCCTTTTCGAGATTTTAATAAATTAACAAAATATTTTAACTCGTTTATACCATCAAGAACCTCTATTTCTGATACTGCCCAAATTGGAGAAAATACAATTATTCAGCCTAATACTTTTATAGGAAATAATGTGAGAATCGGTAAAAATTGTTTGATTCATTCAAATGTTTCAATCTATGATGATGCAATTATTGGTGATAATGTAACGATTCATTCAGGAACAGTTTTAGGCGCAGATGCTTTTTACTATAAAAACCGTCCAGAAGGCTATGATAAACTTATTTCAGGCGGAAAAGTAGTACTAGAAGACAATGTAGATATTGGTTCTAATTGCACTATTGATAGAGGTGTAACTGGAGAAACGACAATTGGAGAAGGTACAAAAATTGACAACTTAGTCCAAATTGGCCATGATACAATCATTGGAAAAAAATGCTTGATAGCATCACAAGTTGGAATTGCAGGTTGTGTTATTGTTGAAGATGAAGTTACAATTTGGGGACAAGTAGGAGTAAGAAGTGATGTTACTATTGGTAAGAAAGCGGTGATTTTAGGTCAAACAGGTGTTACAAAATCTGTTGCAGGAGGTAAAGTTTATGCTGGAAATCCGATTCAAGAAGCACGCGAACAGTTGAAAGGACTTGCAGCAATAAAAAGGTTGACAAAAAAATAAAATTATTAAACAAATCAAGATACAAAAAGTGTAAATTTGCATCAGTAAATAAATCAACAAATAAAAATATATTAAATGAGCGTTCTCGTAAATAAAAATTCAAAGATTATAGTGCAAGGTTTTACAGGAAGTGAAGGAACTTTTCATGCTTCACAGATGATAGAATACGGTACAAATGTAGTTGGAGGTGTTACTCCAGGAAAAGGAGGTCAAACACATTTAGAACGTCCAGTATTTAATACAGTTGCAGATGCTGTTGAAAAAGCAGGAGCAGATGTATCTATTATTTTTGTTCCGCCAGCATTTGCTGCAGATGCAATTATGGAAGCTGCAGACGCAGGAATTAAAGTAATTATTTGTATTACAGAAGGAATTCCTGTTTCAGATATGGTAAAAGTAAAAAATTATATTGACGCAAAAGACTGTCGCTTAGTAGGTCCAAATTGTCCAGGAGTTATTACTCCAGGCGAGGCTAAAGTTGGTATTATGCCAGGATTTATCTTCAAAAAAGGAAAAGTAGGAATTGTATCAAAGTCAGGAACTTTAACATACGAAGCTGCTGATCAAGTTGTAAAGCAAGGTTTTGGAATAACTACAGCAATTGGTATAGGTGGAGATCCTATTATTGGAACGACTACTAAAGAAGCTGTTGAGTTATTAATGAATGATCCAGAAACAGAAGCAATTGTAATGATTGGTGAAATTGGAGGAAATCTTGAAGCTGATGCTGCAAGATGGATTAAGGCTACTGGAAACAAGAAACCAGTTGTTGGATTTATTGCTGGTCAAACTGCACCTGCTGGACGTACAATGGGACATGCAGGAGCAATTGTAGGTGGAGATGATGATACAGCACAAGCAAAAATGAGAATATTAAGAGAAAATGGAATTCATGTTGTTGATTCTCCTGCTGAGATAGGAAAAAAAGTTGCAGAAGTGTTAAACTAATCATAATAAATAACTAAAATATTTGTTAAAAGTCTGTTCTTAAGTATATTTGAACAGACTTTTTTTATGAAATAACTAAACTATAAAAATTAAAAGAATGAAAATGAAATCAAATTATTTAATTGCTTTATTTGCAATGCTATTGCTTGTAAGTTGTAAGAAAACGGCTGACTATGCTGAAACTTCTCATACAGATGCAAATGGTTACTCTTATGAAACTGTAGAAAACGATCCTACAGGATTACGTTTGTATACATTGGAAAATGGACTTAAAGTATATTTAAGTCAGAATCAAGACGAACCAACAATCCAAACTTATATTCCAGTAAGAGCAGGTTCTAATTATGATCCTAAAGAAAGTACAGGATTGGCTCACTATTTAGAGCACATGGTATTTAAAGGGACTGATGATATCGCGACTACAGATTGGGAAGCAGAAGAAAAATTAATTGCTCAGATTTCTGATTTATATGAACAACATAGAGCAGAATCTGATCCTGCAAAAAAAGAAGCATTATATCGTGAAATTGATAAGGTTTCTCATGAAGCATCTAAATTAGCAATTGCTAATGAGTATGATAAAATGGTAAGTTTATTAGGAGCTTCAGGTACAAATGCTCATACTTGGTTTGAAGAAACTGTGTATAAAAATAAAAT
>CALIIP010000213.1 GCA_938018045.1 uncultured Flavobacteriaceae bacterium | reverse complement strand
TTTTTGTATTCGTTTACTCTTTTCATTTGTACCTTTTTCAAATTGAGGTGCAAATCTATTGATATTAAATGAGATAGCGGTTAATTTTTGAATGTAGTTTAATGTTATTTTATAGATGGAATTTTGAGGTTACGCTTATCGGTTTTGTCTATGGCTCGTTGCGAGAAATCAGTTATGATTTTCCGCCGTAACCGAAAGATAGTAAATTGGAATGAATTCCGAATAAGAATTCAGCCGCAATGAGCTATACACGTTGTTGTACTTTAGTTATTTTTCATTTAGTAGCTTCAATTATTTCATCTATGAGTTTATCTGTTTCTTCACATCGTTCTTTAACTTGTTGATAATACCAAATATTGTTATCTAAATAATTTTCGAATGTTATTTCTTGAAACAAAGGATAATAATCTGGTTTTACTTTAGAAATTCCAGCCCAAGGATAATTACTGGTCATATCCATTTGTTTAAAAGATATTTTAGGTAATAAATAAGGTATAAGTTTATCATTTGCCCAATTATCCAATTTTGTTATGCGAGTTTTTCTAATTTCAGATAAGGCATTCCATTTATAAAGTAAATCTGTAATTTTTTCATTTTTCAAAATGTTTAACTTTCCACTTTGCATAATATTTTTAATGGTATTATCTGCAAAAGCCATCTCACTAGATCCGAAAGAAATATAAAATATGCTATCTAAATTATGTTTATAAAGTTCTTCTTTAGAAGATCCAATTAAATTCATTAGAGTTATTTGCGCATTCATCTGATTATTAACTTCAACCAGAAAATCTTTCAAAACCTTTTTATTTTCTTTAAAATCTGTATGTAGTTTGGCAATAACCTCTTTTTCTTCGTTTTGCTCAATGCGATTGTTGTTCCAGTTATTGACTTGTAATGCTAAAAGAATGCCAATCATTACTAGGATGATTTCTCCAATAGCATACTTAAAATACTTTCCAGTTTTGTTTTCCATAAGCAAGTTTTGTCGAATTTTCCTAAAGAATTTTATCATTGGTTATTGGTTTGTCATAATGAAGCACAAGGCCATTATATGAATCGTTTTAATGATTTATATGAGACGATAAGCGAAGATACTATTTTAAAATGACAAAGTCAAGTTTGTAAAAATGCTCGAATCATTCTATCATTCCCAAAAATATCTTTTTGTAATGTGCAGTTTTTAAATCCTTTGTTTTTTAATAATTGTATGGTTTCTTTTCCTAAATATTGGTTAATTTCAAAATAGAGTTCGCCATTTTGTATCAATTTATTTTTTGCAAAATCAGCAATCTTATCATAAAATAACAAAGGATTGTTATCCTCTACAAACAAGGCTAAATGTGGTTCGTTTTCCAGTACATTATTCTTAATCTCTTGTTTCTCTAGCATTCTCACATAAGGTGGATTGCTCACAATAATGTCGAATTTTTGATTGAGCCTTTCGACTGCGCTCAAGACAGGCTCCGTTAAAGTCAATATATCCTCGTTTACAAAGTGAACATCTACATCATTCAATGTTGCATTTTTTTGAGCTGTTTTTAGCGCTTCAGTTGAAACATCTAATGCCCAAACTTTCGCGTTTTTAATATTCTTTGCTAGCGAAATAGCAATACAGCCACTTCCTGTTCCAATGTCTATGATTTTCTTTTCATCTTTCGTCTCGTTAAGTATCCAACTAACCAACTCTTCAGTTTCTGGTCTTGGAATCAGCACATGTTTGTTGACATAAAATGGCAGTCCAAAAAACTCAGTTTCACCTATTATATATTGTATTGGAATTTCTTTCTCTAATTTATTTAATGCATCAGAAAAGAAAGCAGCGTCAGTAGTTATTATTTTATGTGAAGGTTTTAGTGCGATACCAACTCTTTTTAATTGAAGTTTAAATTCCATCAATAAATAAAAGAAACTATCAATCTCTTCTTTTGGATAAGTTGATTTTAGCGATATTCTAAAATTATTTTTGAGTTCGGTAATCGTCATTATAAACTTTTAATCATCCATTTACTACAACTAAAATGTCCTGTATCGCCAAGCGGTTCATTGAGGTCAATAAATCCTACTTTTTTATAAAGTTTTCGAGCACCATCCATATAAGGCATTGTTTCTAAGTAACATTTTTCAAAGCCAAATACTTTTGCTTTTTCTAAACAAATTTGCATCATTTTAGAACCCAAACCTTTTCCTCTTGCTTCTGATGAAAAATACATTTTTTGTAGTTCACAAATGTTTTCTTCAGAATTTTCAAGTTGCATAATTCCTGCTCCTCCAAGAATCGTATTATTATAAGCAACAACAAAATAACTTGACTTTGGGTTGTCATAAGTTTCAAACATTATATCTAATGCCTTGTCTTCATATGCTGTTCCTACTTTTGGAACGCCAAATTCGATTAAAACACTTCTTATTGTAGCGGCAATTTTTGGATTATCACCTTGTTGAATTTCTCTAATGGTATATGTGTTTGTACTCAATTTAAAGTCTTATTTTTGTGAAGTGAATATATAAAATATCTATCGATATGATACGAAAAGGAATATTTTTTTTGGCAGTTTTTTTACTAGTGAGTTGCTCGGTTACTAAAAAACCTATATTTGTTAATGTTGATACTATTAAAATAGTTGATATAACTTCAGAGTTAGTATCAATTAGTGCATTGGCTCATTTTGAAAACCCAAATGATGTTGGAGGGAAGTTAGAAACAAAAGGAATCAAAGTGCTGATTGATGATGTAGAAATGGCTGAAGTAAAGTCAGAAGTGTTTAAAGTTCCTGCTAAAAGTGAATTTACTGTTCCTTTGGAAGTTAAAATTCCGTTAGAACAATTGCAAAAGAAATTGAACACTAATTTTTTAGAAGGTTTGATTGGAGCACTCTTAAATAAGAAATTAAAAGTCCAATTTAAAGGGCAATTGAAATATAAAGTTTTGGGATATTCTAATTATTATGATATTGATCAATTTTCAAACGTGAATATAAAATTATAAATGTCACACAATAAACATATGCAACGCTGTCTTGAATTGGCGAAAAACGGATTGGGAACTACACGCCCAAATCCAACTGTTGGTTGTGTAATTGTTTGTGATGATATAATAATAGGTGAAGGATATACGAGTCCGTATGGTGGAAATCATGCAGAGGTAAATGCGATAGCATCAGTAAAAAATAAAGATTTACTTAAAAAAGCAACGTTGTATGTGACTTTAGAGCCATGTAATCATCATGGTAAAACGCCTCCTTGTTCAGATTTGATTGTAAAGTCAAAGATTCCAAAAGTTGTAATTGGTGTTATTGATCAGCATAATATTGTTGCGGGAAAAGGAATTACACATCTTGAGAATAATGGCTGTGAAGTAATAGTTGGTGTGCTGGAAGATGAATGTAGAGCACACCATAAAAGATTTTTTACTTTTCACACAAAAAAACGTCCTTATATAATATTAAAATGGGCAGAAACAAAAGATGGCTTTATTGATTCGTTTCGAGAGAAGGATGGTGAGAAAAAACCAAATTGGATTTCAAATTCATATTCAAGGCAATTGGTTCATAAATGGCGAAGTGAAGAGCATGCTATATTGGTTGGAACAAATACAGTAATTACAGACAATCCTAAATTAAATGTGAGAAAATGGTCTGGAAATAATCCAATTCGTTTGGTGCTAGATAATTCGTTGCGAATTCCGCTAGATTCTCATGTGTTTGATGGTTTGGTTGAAACAATTGTTTTTACAAGTTCTAAAAGTTTATTTTCTGATAAAAAGGAGAACTTAATTGTTGAGTATGTTGATTATTCTAAAGATGTTCCAAAACAAATTTGTGATATTTTGTATAAAAACAATATTCAATCTGTTTTGATAGAAGGTGGAGCTCAAACTTTGCGAGGATTTTTAAATGCTGATTTGTGGGACGAAGCGAGAATATTTATCGGAAATAAAAAATTCGGTAAAGGATTAGAATCGCCAAAAGTTATTGGTGCTCTTGAATCAGTCGAAGAAATAGATACAGACATTTTAAAAATCTTGACTCCTTTAAGTTGAGTATTTCCGATACATACAAAACTGTAGAGAAATCTTTTGAAGGCGAAATCTTTAAAGATCGAGGAAGTAAATTTATAGGTTATGTTTTTCCGATCACTGATGAAGATCAAGTTAAAACTCTCATTGAGGATTTAAAATCTAAACATCATAAAGCACGACATTGGTGTTATGCTTGGAAAGTAGGCGTTGAAAGCGTGCAATATAGGGCAAATGATGATGGTGAGCCAAACAATAGTGCAGGACAACCTATATATGGTCAAATACTTTCTTTTGATGTTACGAATGTTTTGATTGTAGTTGTGCGTTATTATGGCGGTACAAAATTAGGTGTCGGAGGTTTGATAAACGCTTATCGAACTGGCGCAAAACTAGCTTTAGAAGCAGCATCAATAGTCAATAAAACAATTGATGTGCATTACATACTGACATTTGAATATGAGCATATGGATAAGGTAATGCGTATAATTAAGGAAAAGAATTTAGAGATTGTTAATCAAAAAATGGAAATGAATTGTGTTTTTGAAGTTTCAGTAAGAAAAAAGTTTTCAAAAGCAACAAAAACTGCTTTTGAAAATCTTCGATGTTTAACTATTAAATAAAGGAGTAATTTTTTCTAATAGATATTGCGGACATCTTGTCGGTCTATTTCTTTTCATATCGATAAAAACCAAACTTGTAAATCCTGTTGTTAAAAGTTCGTTTTTTTGATTGAAAATTTCAAAATCAAATTCAATTTTTACAGAAGGAATTTTCTTAAGTGTAGTTTTTAGTTTAAGTAAATCATCGTATTTTGCTGGCTTTAAATAATTTACATTTAAATTCAAAACTGGAAGCATAATTCCGTCGCTTTCCATCTCTTTATAAGACGTTCCAATATTGCGTAACCATTCAACACGTCCCATTTCAAAGTAGCTAGCGTAGTTACCATAGTAAACGTAACTCATTTGGTCGGTTTCACCATATCTAACGCGGATTTCAAGTTCATGGGTAAGCATAGAGGAGATTTTTAAGACGCAGAAAATACGGCTAAAATAATTAAGAACCAATAGCAATTTTATTTTTTTTTAACGAAAATTATTCACATTTTTGTAGTGTCTAAAAATTAGTAGATAATCCTCTTTATTTTTGACAACCAACTAACCCAATAATATCTTAAAAATAACAATGACTAAAACTGCAACTACGGTTTGGAATGAGTGTCTGTCTTTTATAAAAGACAACATAAAATCGCAGGCTTACAAAACATGGTTTGAACCAATCAAACCAATTAAGATTTCGGGGGATTCACTTACAATCCAAGTGCCAAGTAAGTTTTTTTACGAATGGCTGGAAGAGCATTATATCAAATTATTAAGAGTTGCATTAGTCAGAGAATTGGGTGACGATGCTAAATTGATTTATGATGTGCGTATGGAAAATGTGTACAGTAGCAATACGCCACACACAGTAAAAATTCCTAGTTCAAATCGTAATCCAATAAACTCGCAAGGTATTACTGTGCCTTTAGATATCAACAAGCGTGAATTGAAAAATCCGTTTGTAATACCTGGAATTCAGAAAGTTAAGATAGAATCTCAATTAAATCCAAACTATAATTTTGATAGTTTTATAGAAGGTGACTCTAATAGATTGGCAAGATCTGCGAGTATGGCAGTTGCTAATAAACCAGGAGGAACATCTTTTAATCCTTTATTGATTTATGGAGGAGTAGGATTAGGAAAAACTCATTTAGCACATGCAATAGGAGTAGAGATAAAAGATAAATATCCAGATAAGACAGTTTTATATATTTCTTCAGAAAGATTTACGCAACAATTTATTGAGTCTGTAAAATCAAATACACGAAATGATTTTATTCATTTTTATCAAATGATAGATGTTTTGATTATTGATGATGTACAATTCTTATCAGGAAAGACAGGGACACAAGATGTGTTCTTCCATATATTTAATCATTTACATCAAAATGGAAAACAAGTAATTCTAACTTCTGATAAAGCGCCTGTTGACATGCAAGATATTGAGCAGCGTTTACTTTCTCGTTTTAAATGGGGACTTTCTGCAGAATTACAAGTTCCAGATTATGAAACTAGGATTTCTATTTTACAGAATAAACTATATAGAGATGGTGTAGATATGCCTGACGAAATTGTAGATTATATAGGTAAAAATATTAAATCGAATGTTCGTGAATTGGAAGGTGTTTTGGTTTCTATGATAGCTCAAGCATCATTTAACAGAAAAGAATTTACACTTGCATTGACAAAACAAATTGTCGATAAATTTGTGAAAAACACAAAACGTGAAGTTTCTATAGATCAAATTCAGAAAGTAGTATCAAGTTATTTTGATTTAGATGTAGCAACATTACAATCAAAAACACGTAAAAGACATATTGTTCAAGCGCGTCAATTAGCAATGTTTTTTGCAAAAAGGATGACAAAGGCATCTTTGGCTAGTATTGGCTCTCAAATAGGAAAACGTGATCATGCAACAGTTTTGCATGCTTGTAAAACAGTGAATAATTTAACAGAAACGGACAAACAATTCCGTAAGTATGTTGAGGATTTAACAAAAAAATTGACGTATTAACCGCTCAAGAATGACAAGAATATTAATGGTTTGTCTTGGTAATATTTGCCGTTCGCCATTAGCAGAGGGTATTTTAAAATCAAAGACTTTTTTAAGGAACGTTGAGGTAGATTCAGCAGGTACAGGAAATTACCATGTTGGTGGTTTGCCAGATAAGCGATCAATTGCAATAGCTAAAGAATACAATTTAGATATTACAGATCAACGTGCACGTCAATTTTCTGCCGAAGATTTTGATAATTTTGATATTATTTATGCAATGGATAATTCAAATCATAGTAATATTTTGAAATTAGCAAGAAACGAGAGTGACAAGCAGAAAGTGAAGTTGATTCTTAATGAGGTTTTCCCTGAAGAAAACTTAGATGTTCCAGATCCATATACTGGAGGAAAACATGGTTTTGCAACGGTTTATGTTATGTTGGAGCAAGCATGTGAAATAATTGCAAATAAGTTAGATTAAGGAATGACTCAAAAGGGAAAATTATATTTAATTCCAACTACTTTAGGAGATAATGAACCTTTAGAGGTTTTACCTCTTTCAGTTAAGAAAGTTGTAGAATCTTTAGATTACTTCATAGTTGAAAACCAAAAAACCGCAAGACGTTTTATAAAGCGTATTACTCCTAATAAATCTCAACCTTCGTTAGTGTTAAGTTCTATTGATAAATATGCAGATGCTTTTGAAGTAACTAAATATTTAGATGTTTGTGATCAAGGAATTTCTATTGGTTTGTTATCAGAAGCAGGAGTTCCTGCAATAGCAGATCCAGGAGCAGAAGTTGTGAAATTGGCTCATCAAAAAAACATTCAAGTAGTCCCTTTGGTTGGTCCTTCATCAATTTTATTGGCAATGATGGCTTCTGGAATGAATGGTCAGAATTTTGCTTTTAATGGTTATCTTCCAATTGATCGAGCAGATAGAAAAAAAACAATTAAACAGTTAGAAAGATTGTCGTCTGATAAAAATCAATCACAAATATTTATTGAAACTCCTTATAGAAATGAGAAGATGTTTCTTGATTTAAAAGCGACATTAACTCCGAGTACAAGTTTATCAATTGCTTGTGACATTACACTTCCTACTGAATATATCAAAACGCTGACTGTAGAAAAATGGAAAAAAGAACATCCAGATTTACAAAAGAGACCAGCGATATTTATAATTCATAAATAATAAAAAAGGCTCAAAACATTTGTTTTGAGCCTTTTTTTAAACCAAAGATTAACCAAATCTTAAATTACTGGATTTCTATTCGCTTCAATTGAAGAAACATCATATCCAGAAAACTTTTTCATATAATATTGTATTGAACTTCCAAAAGCATCACTAAAATTATTGTCTCCATGACTTCGTAAGTACTTTTTTACGCTCCCTGCTCCTCCTAAGTGAGCAGCGGCAAGAATTCCTGATTCAGTAATTCTAATTCCATTTATTTTTTTACCAACACTTCTTTTGATATCTATTCTTAAGATATACTTATTCAAAGAACACAAAGCGGCAAAAGCTTTTTCTTGTTGCTCAGAATCATTTAAGAAATCATTAGTATCATAAATTTTTAATCTTTCTAAAGTAGATTTCCCAAATTGATACTTTCCTAAATAACCAAGTTTATTTACAACATGATACCTGTTTTGCGACTCTTTGAACCCTAAGGCTCCACTAAATCCCGCTAAAGACTTTCCGGTAAATGGTACTTGAATTGTATTGTAATGGTGCTTGCTTTCTTCTAAAGTAAAGACTGTAGTCATTTGTGTAGGTCTTACACAATTCTTATCGTAAGTTCTTTCATTTTTTTCAGTTTTTGAAAAGGCAGAACTTAATATGATAATACTAAACAAACCAATTATTAAAAATATTTTTTTCATAGTTAAGATTTTAATACTTAAACAATTACTTCTATATTTGAGGGCGCAAATTTAGTGCTTAATTTTAAATAGGCACTATAAAATTAAAGGATTATTGTTAATAGAAAGCTAAAGGTTAATTATACTTATTAAGACACTTATTAACAGTGCTTTACAAAGTTTAACATTATAACTTTTATTCAGAAAGGAAAGGTAAATTAGGGTATGTAAATGTTTTTCAGGTCAATTAAAGAACTTGAAAAGGGTTTATTTAGCACAAGATAGTTGAAGTCCTTTCTAGATTTTCAGGATTTTTCAAGTAATTATAAAGATTATTCATTTTTGATTTTCTAGAAGAATGTTTTATAATCACATGTTTCATTAAAAGGCTTACTTCAAAAGTTTCACTTTTTATATCTTCTATTTTAATAGTAGAAATATCTTTTGTACTAGTCAATGTAGATTCAACACAGTTTTTATCAATCGATCTGTTGCTTGCAAATGCTGTTACAGATACAAATAGAATTAATAAAATTGTTGTGTATGTCTTTTTTGTCATTTTATTTTCTTTTAATCAATTTTGATAAATTTCAATTATTGATTCACTTCTTTTATTTGACACTCTATTTTTTAATAAGTCACATAAAAATATATTATTATGAAAAAAATTAAAATTTAAAGTTGATTTGTGATTTTTTGAGGGTAAAGCACGTGCAAATATAATGCGTATATATAATACGAAAACGATCAAATATACAACGGTGTAGAAAAAATATATAAATGGTAGTTTTTTTTTAATAATCAGTATAAATGATTGCTAAATGGAGTTTCTAGGTGATTGTTTACCTATTAACACCTTGTTGACTTAACCAACGTTGATATTTTACTGCATTTCTATTATGCTGCGCTAAAGTCTTTGCAAACGCATGTTCTCTGAAATTATTTACATCAACACACATATAATAGTAATCGTGCTTCTCTGGGTTTAAAACAGCGCTAATCGAAGATATATCTGGCATTGCTATTGGTCCTGGAGGCAAACCTGTGTTTTTATAAGTATTGTATTTAGAATTAATTTCAAGGTCTTTTAGTAATACACGTTTAATAATAGTATGCTGACCATGTTTTTGCTTCAAAGCAAATATAATTGTAGGATCGGCTTGTAATGGCCATTTGTCGCGCAAACGATTTAAATACAATCCAGCAACTTTAGGCCGTTCACTAACACTTGCAGTTTCTTTTTGCACGATAGACGCCAACGTTATTACTTCATTGATAGTCAAATTTTGTTGTGCTGCCTTTTCTTTCTTTGTAGATGTCCAGAATTTCTCATACTCATTCAGCATTTTTGCTCTAAATTTTTCTGCGGATGTATTCCAATAGATTTGATAACTGTTAGGAATGTACATTCCAAGAGCAGTTTGGGAAGTGAAATTATTTTTTTTCAAAAACGAAGTATCTTTGAGCGTATTCAAAATAGTGATTGAATCTGGTTCAATTTGTTCGGCAATTCTTCCAGCCAACTTTTCTATTGTTTCTTGATTGTTAAACGATAACTTTACTACCGTTTGTTTTCCACTACGTAATAAGTTCACCAAGTCATTGTTGTTACTTCCTTTTTTTAAATCATATTTTCCTGCTTTGATAACATTCGGATAGTTTTTCTTTTCGGCAACCCATTTAAACGAACTCGGATTTTCTAGAAACGGAGAAACCTGTTCAAATACAGTTTCAAAGTTTGAATTTGTTGGTATATATAATGTTGTGTCTTCTGTAATATTAGAAGCAAAAATTTTTGAATAAAAACTATACGCAATAGTTGCTCCAACAATAAGTAGGATTGCGATAATTGCTAAAATAATCCTTTTTTTAGTCATTTATTAATTGATAT
This sequence comes from uncultured Flavobacteriaceae bacterium, assembly GCA_938018045.1. Classification (GTDB taxonomy): domain Bacteria; phylum Bacteroidota; class Bacteroidia; order Flavobacteriales; family Flavobacteriaceae; genus Urechidicola. The sequence goes on along the minus strand of CALIIP010000213.1, from coordinate 538 downwards.
AAGAGTTCGTTTTTAAATGTTTTGTTGCTGTAAATCCAATCTTTTTTAACACCAATTTTTTTAAAACCTTGTTTTTCAAATAGTGAAATGCTTTTTAGATTGTCTTCTGTAATATTGGAATATACTTGATGTAAATCTAGATGTAAAAATCCATAATTCACTAACAATTCTAGTGCTTCAGAAGCATAACCTTTATTTTCAAATGTTGAATTTATAAGTATTCCAACTCCAGCACGTTTGTGTTTTGGATCAAAGTCAAATACATCAATCATCCCAACAGAAGTATTTGAATTTTTCTCGACTATCATCAAGCGAAGTTGTTTTGCTTCAAAGATGTCTTGCTGTGCGTTATTTAAATATTGAATTAATATATGTTTTGAAAAAGGTTTTTGTGTGTTGCTTACTTCCCAAAAAGACTCGTCATTTTCTGTTTCAAATAAAAACTCCAAATCTGTTGGTTCTAAAGCGCGTAAATTGATATGTTTTCCGTTTAGTGTTTTCATGTTGTGAAATTTCCATCAAAAACAAAAGTTGCTTC
>CALIIP010000212.1 GCA_938018045.1 uncultured Flavobacteriaceae bacterium | reverse complement strand
TTATACAATTGAGATTTAGTATAAAAGACTTTCCATTCGTCTGTATCAAAAACAATATAGTTATGACCTGCATTTATTGCATTTACAATCATTTCTTGCGTAAATTGTCCTTGTGAATTTGGTTTTAGGAAAAACTTCACTTGTTTTTCTGATTTGAGAGTATCTATTGTATTTACTATATGATTCTCTGATTTATATATTTTATTGACTCTTGATTTTTTTGCTGAAGCACAATTAGAAATAGTACTTATAATAAGGACATTAATAAATATTAATTTTCTGAGTAAAATCATTTTATATAACTTAATTAATACCAACGCTTTTTCTTTTTCTTAGAAGCTTCAGATTTACGCCCTTTTCTGTACTTACTTCCTTGTTTTTTATGTACTTCTGGTTTTGCCTTTGGATCTAATGGATATGGATGATCCTCTTCAATAGTAATCTGAGTATTTATTAGTTTTTGAATGGCTGCAACATATAGTTTTTCATCAGCCGAACAAAAAGAATAAGCTGTTCCAATTTTTCCTGCACGACCTGTTCTACCAATCCTGTGAACATAAGTTTCAGGAACATTTGGTAAATCAAAATTAATTACCGCATCTAAATCGTTAATATCAATTCCACGCGCAGCAACATCAGTTGCAATAAGAATATTTACCTCGTTGTTTTTAAACTGTTTTAAAGCCTCTTGACGTAAACTCTGAGATTTATCTCCATGTAGCGTTACAACTTTATAGTTATTGCTGAGTAATGTTTGCTCAAGCTTATCAACACCATATTTTGTGCGTCTAAAAATAAGGATACTTCCTTTTATAGAATTGCGTAATAAATGCAAGCAAAGTTCAATTTTCTTAGGTTTTGGGACATAATAAAGTACTTGACTCACATCTTTGGCTACAGAAGAAGTTGGAGAAATTTCGATACGCTCAGGATTGTTTAACATTGTTTTTGACAATTCAACAACTTTGTGAGGCATCGTTGCAGAGAAAAGTAACACTTGTTTTTTTTCTGGACATAAATGTTCAATTTTATTTACATCATCTATAAAACCCATATCGAGCATTAAATCTGCTTCATCTAATACAAAAGTTTCAATATAATCAAGGTTTATTTCATCTTGTTTATGAAGGTCTAGTAAACGTCCTGGAGTAGCAATTAAAATATCAACGCCTTTTCTTAAGATATCTTTTTGTGGTTCTATAGATGCACCACCATAAACAACTGTTGTTCGTAAATTTGTGTATTTACTATATGTTTTAAAGTTTTCTTCAATTTGAATAGCCAATTCTCTTGTCGGACTTATTATTAAAGATTTAATTTTTCTTCCTTTTTTTACTGATGCATTTTGTCTGTCATACAACATCTGAAGGATAGGCAATGCAAAAGCTGCAGTCTTTCCTGTTCCTGTTTGCGCAGAAACAATAACGTCTCTTTTTGCGAGTATAACTGGAATACTTCGTTCTTGAACCAATGTTGGTGTATCATAATTTTTTTCTGATACTGCTTTTAAAATTGGTTTATTTAAGTGTAATTCGTTGAATTGCATATAGTTTTTAATAGGTATTATTCTTATGTCATTCCGCACTTGATGCGGAATCTAAAATTTACTTTGTGTGGATTCCGCATGAAGTGCGGAATGACAAATCTGTGCAAAGCTAAAGCTTTGAATTGATATAACTGATTATTTCTCTTGAATCTTCTTCAAAGTCAAACCATTTGATTGTTTTATCTCTTTTAAACCAAGTATTTTGTCTTTTAGCGAATCTTCGAGTATTTTTTTTAATTTCTGTTATAGCAAAATCAAATGTAATCTCATCATCCAGAAATTGAAAGAGTTCGCGATAACCAACAGTTTGCAAAGCGTTTAATTTTTTATATGGATGTAATTCTTTGACCTCATCAAGCAAACCTTCATCCATCATAATATCAACTCGTTGATTGATGCGATTGTAAATAATTTCACGGTCTGCAGTAATTCCTATATTAATAGGAGTGAAGTCACGTTGTTGCTTTGGTTTGTTTTTATAATAAGAATATGGTTTTTCTGCACCAATGCATATTTCAAGTGCTCTAATTATTCTATGCGGATTTTCAATTTCTATTGAGTTATAACTCTCAATATCTAATTCTTTCAATTGTTTTTGTAAAGATGCTATTCCGTTTTCTTTTAATTCTTGATTTAAATTTTCTCGAATTTCTGGTTTTACTTCAGGAAAGTAATCCAACCCTTTTAAAACTGCATCAACATATAAACCACTGCCGCCAACCATAATTACAACATTATTTTTTTGGAACAATTCATATATCTTCTCTAGCGCATCTTTTTCAAACTGACCTACATTATAAGAATCAACAATAGAACGATTTTGAATAAAATGATGTGTTGCACTTGCGAGTTCATCAGCAGATGGTACAGCAGTTCCAATAGTCATTTCTCTGTAAAACTGACGGGAATCACATGAAATAATTTCTGCATTAAGGTGTTTAGCAAGTTTTATACTTAAAGCAGTTTTTCCAATTGCAGTAGCACCAACAATACTAATTAAATGTTTTTCACCATGCATTATGGATTCATTTTGTGCCCACATCCATAACAAAATTTTGCTTTGTCTTTATGCTTTGGTAGTGCGCAATTAGGACAAGACTGTGTGTTTAAATTGATAGGTTCAGGCTTACCTTGATTTACATATTCAGCACTTACAATTCCTGTAGGAATCGCAATAATTCCATAACCAACAATCATAATAATTGATGCAATTAATTGACCAAGTGGAGTTACAGGAGCAATATCACCATATCCAACAGTTGTAAGTGTAACGATGGTCCAATAGATACTCATTGGAATGCTTGTGAATCCACTATCGCTATTACCTTCTATTAAATACATAACTGTACCAAGAATAACACAAAGAATAATCACAGCAAAAAGAAATACAGAGATTTTTGCTCTACTTGCTTTCAATGCTTTCTTTAAACTATTTGATGCGCCAAGAAAACGGACGAGTTTTAAAACTCTAAATATTCTCAATAACCTTAATGCTCTTAATGCTACTAAAGCATGTGTTCCAGCAAATATTAAGGCTAGATATTTTGGGATAGTTGATAATAAATCGATAATACCATAAAAACTAAAAATATATTGTGTTGGTTTTTTTACAGATATTATTCTTGCTATATATTCTAATGTGAATAATATAGTAACTACCCATTCTGTAATATTTAAAAGATCGTGATATTTATTATCAATTTCTTCAATACTCTCAAGCATTACCGCAGCAATACTTGTAAGGATTAAAATAAGAAGTACTACGTCAAATATTTTTCCTGCAGGTGTATCTGCTTCATAAATAATTTCATGAAGTTTAAATTTCCAGTCGTTTTTTGTAGGTTTTTGATTTTCCAAAATTTATTTTTTTAAAATCGAATGATCTTCTCAACTTTATTTTTCTGTAAATGATTTTTTACAAAAAACCTGTTTTGCAAGCTATTTTCTAAAGGAGTAATTAAGGATCTTAATATTTCAATATTACTAATTTGATATTCCAAATCTACAAAACAAAAGCCTAAGAGCAATTCGTTTTCAATCAATATTATTGATTTTTCTCCTATTGACCTCCCTTTATCTACTACAATAAGATTGCTGTTGCTAAAGGTTATAGTTGTTTTTTCTTTTGGAAAATAAAGGTTAAATTTGGGTTTGTTTGCCAAAACTTCTTGATGAAATTTTAGTTGTCCAATCAATTCATTTCCAGTTAGTTCATATGATATAGTAGCTAATAATTCTTGTAATAATTTTGCTTTTTTTGATGTTTTTAGAAAGATCTTATTTACGCTACTTCTAATGTTTACACTTCTACCAATATATAAAATTTCACCACCTTTTTTATGAAGGTAAAACACACCAGTTTTTGTAGGTAAATCATCTAATATAATTTGGAGTTTTGAAGATAATTCTTTTGCAATTCCTTGTTTGATAGCACTTTTAATGATGGTCTTCTCAGTGTCTTTATCAATCAACATTTTAAACAACTTCACAGTTGCCAAAGCATCTCCTTCTGCACGATGTCTATTAGAAACAGGTATACAAAGCGTTTTACAAAGT
>CALIIP010000211.1 GCA_938018045.1 uncultured Flavobacteriaceae bacterium | reverse complement strand
GGAATGTACAATCCAATTGTTTTAAAAAGATTTAATCCAGTTTGGGATGCTAAAAATCAGCTTGAAAAAGCAATGCCTTTTTATGCAGCGTTAGAAGAATTACTTGGTGGTAAATATGATTATAAAGTTGATATTCACCGTTTATTTACTTCTATAGAAGAGCAAAATAATTGGTTTGCAACTTGTGATAATCCGCTGCTATCAGATTATATGATTCCGAAAGTTGTAACAGAAAATTTTAATGGATTAGATGCACCTTTCGGTTATGGAAAAGTAACTAAAACCGGATGGATTGATACTAGAACTTTATTGAGTGATTATAAAAAACATTTAGAAAAAGAGAATCTAATTGTCTACGATCAATTTGATTATAAAGAAATAAATCTTGATAAAGACAAAGTTGAGTATAAAAATATAACTGCATCTAATGTTATTTTTTGTGAAGGATTTGGTCTTATGAAAAATCCGTTTTTCAATACTTTGCCAATGGAAGAGGCGAAAGGAGAAATGATTGTTATTCATGCACCAGAATTGGAGATTGACTTTGTTTTAAAATCTTCAGTTTTTATAATGCCCTTAGGCGATAACTTATTCAAAATCGGCGCTACTTTTAATTGGACAGATAAAACTAGTTTACCTACTGAAGAAGCAAAAAAAGAACTAATTGATAAATTAGATAAATTAATTAGTGTGCCTTATAAAATTGTTGATCATGTTGCTGGAATTAGACCTACAGTTAGAGACAGAAGACCATTAGTTGGTATTCATAATAAACATTCGCAATTAGCCATTTTAAATGGCTTAGGAACAAGAGGAGTTATGATTGCGCCAACAGTTGCTAATGAGCTCTATAATCATATTGAAAATGGCGCAGGACTAAGAAAAGACGTGAACATTTCTCGGTTTAATTAATTTTCCTTATTGCATTAATCACCTTAACCCTTAACCCAACACCTTTAACCCTTTTCTGCTTCATAACTCACAAAAAAACTAATCCAAATTAGTCTTGCTAAGCGTAAATTTATTGGAGTTAAAAGTATTAGAATTGCAATAATTGCCAAGAAACTTTGTAATAATGTAAGACCTATAAAAAGATATGCAATAAGAAAGGTTGCAATACTTAAAGCAACAGTAATTCCGTAATTAATATACATTGCGCCATAAAAAAAAGAAGGTTCCATTACATATTTCAAGTCACAATTACTACAATTTTCGTGAAGTCTTAATGTTTTTTCAAAATTGAATAAACTAAGACGCTCCTTAAAAAATTCACCTTCGTGACATCGTGGACATTTATTGTTGGCTATACTGTAAAGTTTCGTTCCTTTTTTAAACATAATAACATCAAAAATAGATTACTTTTGCAAAAGTAAATTTTTAAAACCTCTTTACTATAACAATTAATACAATTTATGTTAAACATTCACAACTTAACGGTTTCATTTGCTGGAGAAGACTTATTTGCAGGAATCACTTTTAAACTTACTCCTGGAAATAGAGTAGGACTTGTTGGTAAAAATGGTGCAGGAAAATCAACGTTATTAAAAGTTATTTCTGGAGATCTTGAGTATGATGGTGGAACGATGGCGTTTGAAAAAGACATTAGAATAGGGTTTTTACGTCAAGATATTGATTTTACTGAAGGCCGTACAATCTTAGATGAAGCATACGAAGCATTTACAGAGATAAAGGAAATAGAAAGAAAACTTGAAGAAGTTAATAAAGAATTACTAGAAAGAACAGATTACGAAACTGATTCTTATACAGAATTAATCACTGAGTTGACAGATTTTACAGCTCGTTATGAACTTCTTGGAGGTTATAATTATAAAGGAGATACAGAGAAAATTTTACAAGGTTTAGGATTTCAAAGAGAAGATTTTGATAAATTAACAGATACTTTTTCTGGTGGATGGCGAATGCGTATCGAATTAGCAAAATTGTTACTTCAAAAGAATGACATTTTATTGCTCGATGAGCCTACAAATCACCTGGATATAGAGTCTATTATTTGGCTAGAAAATTTCTTAAAGAATTATACAGGAGCAGTAATGTTGGTTTCGCATGATAAGATGTTTTTAGATAATGTTACCAATCGTACGATTGAAATTTCACTTGGAAAAATATACGATTATAAAAAACCTTATTCTCAATTTTTATTATTAAGATCAGAAATTAAGGAGAAACAATTACAAGCACAAAAAAACCAAGAAAAAGAAATTAAGCAGAAACAGCATTTAATAAATAAATTTAAGGCGAAGGCAAGTAAAGCTTCAATGGCGCAATCGTTAATGAAGCAACTAGACAAGGTAGAGTTGATCGAAGTAGATCAAGACGATAATGTAGCGATGAATATTCGTTTTGCAATTTCTAAAGAACCTGGTAAAATTGTTGTTGAAGCAGAAAACTTAAGTAAGAGTTATGGTGATAAACAGGTACTCGAAAATGTAGATTTATTGATTGAAAGAGGCAGTAGAATTGCTTTTGTTGGTCAAAACGGGCAAGGAAAATCTACTTTAGCTAAAATGATGGTTGGAGACATTCCTTTTGAAGGTCATTTTAAGTTAGGCCATAATGTAGAGATTGGATATTTTGCTCAAAATCAATCAGAACACTTACCGCCAGAAAAGACTGTTTTGCAAATTATGGAAGATGCAGCAACAGATTCTAACAGAGCAAGAGTTAGAGATATGTTAGGATCATTTTTATTTGGAGGTGATGCTGCTGAGAAAAAAGCAAAAGTACTTTCTGGAGGAGAACGTAACCGTTTAGCGCTATGTAAATTATTATTATCACCATTTAATGTGTTGATAATGGATGAGCCAACAAATCACTTAGATATGGCTTCTAAAAACGTATTGAAAAAAGCCTTGAAAAATTTTGACGGAACATTGATTTTAGTGTCACATGATAGAGATTTCTTACAAGGGCTAACTGATACTGTTTACGGATTTAAAGATAAGGTCATAAAAGAATATCTTGGAGACATTGATTATTTTTTAAAGCAACATGAGATGGAAAATCTTCGTGAAGCAGAAAAAAGAACGAAAGTTACTGTTCAGAAAAAACCAACAAATAC
>CALIIP010000210.1 GCA_938018045.1 uncultured Flavobacteriaceae bacterium | reverse complement strand
GTTTTGTTATTCTAAAAATAGAAATGAAATGGAAACAGAAATAGAAAAATTAATTCCACATAGATTCCCTTTTTTATTTTTAGATAAGATAATAGTAGCTAACGAAAAGGAAATTATTGGTATCAAAAGTTTTGACAAATCCAACCATATGTTAACAGGCAGTTTTCCTGAATATAACTATATCCCAGGAATGATTTTGGTAGAATCAATGGCTCAATGTGGAGGTGCTGGTGTAAAAAAAGCAGGACTTGCAGATGGATTATTTGGACTGGCCAGTATGGATAAAGTTACTTTCTTAAAAGGAGTAACTTATAACGAGGAAATTAAATATATTATTAGAAACATTAGAGTAAGCAACAAATTAATAAAACAATCAGGCATAGCTTATGCCGAAGGAGAACCAGTTGCTGAAGCAACTTGGCTTTGTGTTAGAATTGATAACTAGTAATACTAAAGGTGTAAAAACCTCCTATAAAAAGCCTTCTGACAGTTTTCCAAAGTTTAAATAAAGGATGACTAAATCGTGTTCATATTGTTACATATCTGATAGAAAACCTACTACTAAAGATTATTTTGATAAAATGAACTTGTGGCGTCAATATTTTGATGATGGAATATTTAAATTTATAAAGGGGGACACCCCTCTAGAAAATTTTGAAGAAATAATATCCAAAGAAGAAAAATATATCTATTACCATTACTTTCAATGTAGATGTGATTCACTAATTAGTGCCGGTGTTTGTATAAGGAGTTCAGAACCCGTCCTAGAACATATTAAAGAATTGCCATTTAACTAGTTTAAATTAAGGACAATGTTAATGATCAAATAAATTATTGTGGTTGTTCTCCAAGTGGTGAATGAAAATATAAACCTTTACATGAAAACTCAAAGTAAATTATGACCCTTGATGAAAGACTAGTTTTTTGCAAAATATGCGCAAACCGAAAAATTGAATTTGAAACTGGACTTGTGTGTAGTTTAACAAATCAAAAACCCGAATTTGAAGATGAATGCGAAGATTTTATCATAGACGAAAAAGAAGCTGAAAGAAAATTAAATCTTAAACTTGATGCAGCTGGACCTTCTAGGAGCCAAAAAGGTTCTTTGGAGCCAGCAAAAAACATAAATTATGGAGCTTTTCTCACTATAGCTGGAATTTTTGTTCTGTTGTTTTTATCACTTTTGTTTGGCGCAATGATTTTAATAACTGGAATCTCATTTTTAATTCGAGGTTACTCACAGAAAAAAACCTTGGCGGAAAATAAGTCCTTTAAGGAAAAGCTGAAGAAAAATTAAAATTTTCAAACATTTTGTAGTTAGAGAATTATTTCAAAAAGTTCAAATAAAGGATGAAAATGAATAAAACAACAGTTATTATCGGTGTTTTAGTTTTGGCTGTATTTCTGTTTTTTGGCTGCGGATTTATATCAACTAATTCTGAATTTAATAGCGACATTAGACCAAATGATAATCAAAAACCAACCAAGCTCATTGAAAATAGTAAAATTATTTTAGTCAAGAACGTTAAATTGGATTATCTAAAACTCGCGATAGAGCAATTCTGTAATCTTTATAATAAAGAAAGTTACATAGCAACTCCCAGATTATATCTTCTCGATAGTGAATTTGCAATTACATTCCCATATGATATTGAGTTTGAACAGTATTGTTACTTCATAAATTATTTGGAGAATGCACATGAGCTTTCCTTGCTGCCCGATTACAAGCCTGAAGTCAAAGCTTGGTATTTGACAAAGAACGGTGATGAGTGGATAAATGGCGATTTGGTAGACAAGAATATTATGATATATATTCCTGAATGGGATGAAGAACATGATAATGTATACTTAACAACGGAAGACGGTCTAGGATTTAAAATGGGCTTTGCGCTTGGCGAAGCCAGCCAAAGATTAGATGCTCCTGTTGAAAAATTCGCAGCAAATCCGATTGATTTCGGCACTATTAAAGACAAAAAAACTATTGACTTTCAATAAGGTATATTAAACCAAAGTTCAAATAAAGGATGGTTAAATGACTTGATTTAAGTCGTTTAATCATCACTAAATAACATCAAGGAAAGTATTTCACTTGCTTTTTATCTTAGCTCGCTACACTTCCTTAAACCAAGTTTAAATAAAAGACGGGTTAGAGTTAAAATCTCAATATTTTGTGCTGAATGTATGTTGAAATGTGTATATTGTATGTAATAACACTTTAAATTATGGCTACAATTAGAAAATCATTAACTATTACTGCTTCTCAAGAGCAATGGATTAAACTACAAATAGAAAATGGAGGCTTTGCAAATGATAGCGAATACCTTCGTCATTTAATACGTTTGGATGAAGAACGTAATAGGGGCTTTTTAACTACTAAAGCTGCTATACAGGAAGGTTATGAAAGCGGTGTAAGTTCTAAGGCAAGAACCGTAGATGAGATAGTTAAAGCTGCAATAGACAGGAAAAACAATAAGATAAATGTCTAGTTATGTTTTATCATCGAAAGCGGATAATGATATTGACGACATTGTAGATTACACACTAGAGGTTTGGGGTGAAGCCCAGACATATGATTATGTAACTGAGTTAATGCATACTTTACAATCTCTATCTGATCAACCAGAAATTGGGCGAAGTGCAGCTGAGTTTGCAGCTCCTTTGAAAAAATATAATTTTAAAGCTCACACCATTTTTTACGAACCAACCAAAAAAGGTATTTTCATCGTTCGTATTTTAGGGCAGCGACAGAATTTTGAACAACATTTATAAATTACCAAAGTTCAAATAAAGGATACTTCATTTACAAGTAAGACCTTCTAGATGAGAAATAATCTTTCCCACAATCGGGGTTGTTTTTGGCACCGTATTACCTGAATTAGGCTGTTTTTCGCACACTTGTAAAAGAAACAGTAATGGTTGTACCTATAGCTTCCTGACTAACAACATGAATTTCCCCGTCGTTTCTTTTTACGAATTCAGAACTTAGAACAAGGCCAAGTCCGCTACCTTTTTCTCCTTCGGTACCAGGAATTCCTTTTGGTTTTTCAATGGAAAAAAGGTTTTTACTGAACTCAGACGACATTCCAACACCGGTATCGGAAACTACTATTTTAATCTGGTTTGAAGTTTGGGTAACCAATACATTAACAATTCCCTTTCTTGGTGTGAACTTTATAGCATTGTTGATCAAGTTACGAATG
>CALIIP010000209.1 GCA_938018045.1 uncultured Flavobacteriaceae bacterium | reverse complement strand
ACCTCATTTAATTGAACATATTGCTTGTCAAGTATTTTTTTTGTTTCTTCATAAATTTCAACTTGAATGGCGTCACGTTTAGTTGAATACAAATCGTCTGGAGTATAACGCCCAATAACACTCCTCGCTGCACTACGTATTGCTGGCTGAATAACACGCTGTAAATAACCTTGCCCAAGAGATTGGTGCAAATTTCCTAATTCATTATAAACAGGCTCATACCATGCCGAAGCATCTATTTGAATTTCTAGTCCGTTTGAAGATAATACTTTCATTTTTTCAAAAAGTTCTTGTTGACGAACTTCATAAACATAAACCTCATTCCAAGGGGCAACTATATGAAACCCTTCACCCATAGGTGGCTCATCAGTAACGACTCCTCCTCCAAAAGTTTTAAATAATACTCCTGCTTCACCAGAATCTATTGTAACTGTTGATTTTGATAAAAAAACCAATACTATAACCGCCAAGAAGACGATTCCTATAATTCCTTTTGGTAATTGTAATTGTGGTTGTTGTGCCATCTTTTTATATTTTTAAGTTGATACCTCGATGCAGAAAATTCGAAGTGTTAAATTATTTCTTCTGCTTTATATTTTTTTGGCTGTCGCCATACTATTATATGAATCCTTTATATTTTCTTATAAACCATTCGATGCTCAAAGATACTATAATTACTGCTAATAACCACTTCCAATCGATAATTGAATTTGATTTTTTTTCTGATTTCTGAATAGATACAAAACGCTTATCTATAAGTAAGTCAGATGCAAGTTTTGTTACATTATCTTCAAAATAAATATTACCATTTGTCTTTTTACTTATACTAATCAACTTATCTACAGAGGCGTTGACAAATTGTTGTTCTACATCAAATTCCAAAATTTTAAAACTGCCATTCGCACTCACATTTTGATTTTCTACCGATACATTAAAATTATAATTTCCTGCTTCTAATCCAGAAAGTGATGCTAAATAACTATTTCCATTTAATGAAAACGGAAGGCGTTTCTTTTCATTCGTATCACTATTTATAACTGATAACCAAATAGTTGCGCTTGAATCAAATACATAGTTCTTATCCAAATAGTTTGCAGAAATACGCACATTTTCATTAGCATAAGAAATTGATTTATAATCTATCTTTAAACGTTTTGATTTTTTGTTTGATGATAAGTATTGAATGACTTTATTAATGTAGTTATCATAATCTACATACGAATCATTTTCAATTTTTGAAGTCATTCGCCATCTCCAACTATTTTCTCCAAACAATACTGCTCCTCTCCTATTTACTGTTTCAAATGTTGCCAATAAAGGTTTTTCTGTTACGAAATTTCCAATTTTCTGAAACAATAAACTTTCATAAGGCGTTTTAAATTTCACGTCACCAAACTTATCTAACAAAGGCGGAAAATCTTCAAAACCAATATTATCAGTAATAAAAGAATTAAAACTATTATTAAAAACTGGTGTGTAATTCTCTGTTTGATTGATAACAGTTTTTGAAAAATGTTCTTGAGATTTATTTAAGGAATTCCAATCTGTTTGAGAACCAGTAATCACAAAATAATTTGCATTATTAGTATTTAATTCAGAAAAAATAAGGTTAAAGCTACTTGTTGGTTGATACAATATAACTAATTGATAATCTTTTACTTGAACTCTATCACCTATATTTTTAACAGTAACTTTTCTTTGTTTGTTACTTTCAATAGATTTTTTTAAAGCGCCAATATCTGGATGCAAAAACGAAGTCAAAATTAAAATTTCTGACTGCTCATCAATGACTTCTACAACAAAATTTTTAGTGTTATTTACAGTGTTTTTTTCGTTTTGTAATTGCCCTATTCTTGAGCTGTAGTAATGCGTTCCAACTTTTGCTGTTGGTAAATAAAAAGACAGATTTTGCGAAGTATTATCTTTTGAAAATGAAATGTTTTTGGAATATACTTTTTGATTTCCTTTAAAAACAGTAAAAGTGGTGTTTACAGGCTTTTCACCATCATAATTTAAAAACACTTCAACCGGAAACTTGTTTTTTAAATATGCGTAACGATTTACATTTTGCTGTGCTATTCTTAAATCTGCATATTTGGTTGTATCACCCACAACAACTGGATAAACTGATTGATTCATATTAGTATACTCGTAATCTGAACCATATGTTTGATTTCCATCAGTAATTAAAATTATTGGTGCAATTTCGTTTTTATAAAGTTCGTTGAATTGCTTTAAAGGTTTTGAGATGTTAGTTTTTGAATTATCAAAAATCAAGGAATCTAAAAGCCGTACTTCATCAGAAAATGAATAAAAATCAATATTAAATTTTTCGTTAAGATCTTTATTTGACTTAATTTTTTCAACCAAGTTTAGCACTTTTTCACTTTGATTAAGATACTTGATAGAAGAAGAATTATCTACAGCAACAACCAGTTTTGGCTTAATTGTCTTAACTATATTCTGCGATACCTTTGGGTTTATCAATAATAAAAAGAGTGCAAAAAGGCTTAAAAAACGTAAGAAAGTCAGTAAAAAAGTACTTTTATCTTTGTTTTTAGATTTATAGAAATAATGGAAAATAGCAATCAATAATGCAATGATTGCTGCTCCAATAACGTATAAAAGGTTTTCTGTAGTCAATTATTTGTTCACATTTATTAACTCGAAAGTTTTAAAAAAACGTTCAATTTCTTTATTATTATCTTTACTTTTATAACAAATTACCTGAGTAATAAACATCGAATTCTTAACTAAATATGCATTGATATAAATATATCCATCAGTAATATCAATTTTTATACTTCGTGCAGGATAGCCATTAAATGTAATTTTATTATCAAAAACTAATTCCCCATTTACATTCGTCACTGCGCCATTAACTGCACCATCTAAAACTGTATTGTTATATTCATCATCAACATCTTCAAATTGCCCTTCAGGATAATCAGATCTTATAACTGAGTAAACAGCATTATCATCGTCAGAAGTTGGTGAGTACATAATCATATGCATATCTAAGTTTCCAACTGCTGTTTCAACTTTCTGAACTGTTCTTGTTGGCTCTTTAGGGAAACTTGCTACAAAAGCCAAATCTTCAGATTTATAGTTTATCCATTCTTGAGCACTTACTGTAGAGTGCGATAGAAAAAAAACTAATACTAATAAAAATACTTTTTTCATCCTTATATAATTTATGTTAACATTCCGCCATCTACACTCAATGTTTGACCTGTGATGTAAGCACTCATATCTGATGCTAAAAACACACATGCATTGGCAATATCTTCTGGAGTTCCTCCTCTTTTTAAAGGGATTGCATCTCTCCAACCTTTTACAGTTGCTTCATCTAACTTTGCAGTCATTTCTGTTTCTATAAATCCTGGAGCAATTACATTACTTCTAATGTTCCTTGAGCCTAATTCTAAGGCAACAGACTTAGAAAAACCTATTATTCCTGCTTTAGAAGCAGCATAATTTGCTTGACCTGCATTTCCTTTTAATCCAACAACCGAACTCATATTAATAATTGAGCCCTTACGTTGTTTCATCATTGGTCTAATTACAGCCTTCGTCAGATTAAAAACTGATTTTAGATTGATTTCTATTACTTTATCAAAATCATCTTCTGAAATACGCATCAACAGATTGTCTTTTGTAATTCCTGCATTGTTCACCAAAATGTCTATACTTCCAAATTCTTCTAAAACTAAAGCAGCCAATTCTTGCGCAGCATCAAAATCTGCAGCATTTGATTGATATCCTTTGGCTTTGACACCAAAAGCACTTAATTCTTTTTCCAAAGCATTTGCAGCATCAACTGATGAACTATATGTAAATGCAATATTTGCACCTTGTTGTGCAAAGGTCTCAGCGATACCTTTACCAATTCCGCGAGTTGCACCAGTAATTATAGCCGTTTTATTTTCTAATAACTTCATGTATAGTTTATTTTTTTGAAACTCAAAGATATAAAAAGTAAGTTTGAATTGATAAAATATTCCTTTTATTTGTGAAGAATGAAACTTACTAAAAAACGTTCATTACATTCAATAATTAAATAGTAGTAAAAATCGTACTTTCGTAAATCTATTGAAGAAATAAATACTATTCAAAAACATGTCTAAAAAATATATAATCGCCTTAGACCAAGGAACTACAAGTTCACGATCAGTTTTGTTTGACCAAAACGGAAAACAACTTGCAATAGAACAAGAAGAGTTTAAGCAAATATTCCCTCATTCTGGTTGGGTAGAACATGATCCGCAAGAAATATTAAATTCACAATTAAACACATTTAGAAATCTTATTAAAAATAATAATATCTCTGAAGGTACAATTGCAGGAATTGGTATTACAAATCAAAGAGAAACAACTGTAGTTTGGAATAAAACAACTGGAAAAGCAATTTATAATGCCATTGTATGGCAAGACAAACGCACAGCAAGTACTTGTGAAGAACTGAAAGAGAAAGGTCTAGAAGAATATGTAAAGAAAAATACTGGTTTGGTAATTGATTCATATTTTTCTGGAACAAAAATAAAATGGATACTTGATAATGTCGAAAACGCAAGAACATCAGCAGAAAAAGGAGAACTGTTATTTGGAACTATTGATACTTGGTTACTTTGGAATTTAACGAATGGAAAAGTTCATGCTACTGACTACTCCAACGCTTCTAGAACGATGCTCTTTAATATTAATTCATTAAAATGGGATGAGAAATTGCTCAATCAACTTGATCTTCCTAAAGATATGCTTCCAGAAGTACATCCTTCAAGTTACCACTTTGGAGATTTTGAGTATAAGAATCATCAAATACCTATTTCAGGAATTGCTGGCGATCAACAAGCTGCACTTTTCGGGCAAGCATGTTTTGAAAAAGGAGAAGCAAAAAATACCTACGGAACAGGTTGTTTTTTATTGATGAATACCGGAACAAAACCGCAATATTCTAAAAACGGACTTCTAACAACCATTGCTTGGGGAATTGACAACAAAGTATACTATGCTCTCGAAGGAAGCGTATTTATTGCAGGAGCAGCAATACAATGGCTTAGAGATGGATTACAAATAATAAATTCTGCAAAAGAAAGCGAAACGATTGCCGAGCAATTAACAGGCGATAATCCTGTCTATGTTGTGCCTGCATTTGCAGGTTTAGGAGCGCCTTATTGGGATATGTATGCTCGTGGAGCCATTTTCGGACTGACACGTGATACAGGAACAGCACATTTGGTAAAAGCAACGTTGGACTCGTTAGCTTATCAATCAAAGGATTTGATAAATGCAATGCAAGAAGATTGCAAAACAGCAATCACTTCTTTAAATGTTGATGGTGGCGCAAGTGCAAACAATGTATTGATGCAATTTCAAGCAGATATTCTCAACTGCTCAGTAAATCGACCAAAAAATACTGAATCTACAGCACTTGGCGCAGCATATTTAGCCGGAATTTCAGTTGGATTATGGAAACAAGATGATATCATCTATAATAAAAAAATTGAATCTACATTTACTCCAAAAATGGAAAACTCTAAACGAGAAAAACTATACAAAGGATGGCAAAAAGCAGTGAAACGTACAATGAATTGGGAAGATGAATAAGTTAGAGCGTACTTTCTGTTTTTTAATAATAGTATTTGGCTTCTTACAGTCAATTAATGCTCAGAATTCTGAAAAAATGAACAAAACAAATTTAGCAAAGTTTGAACCTGAAGATGGGAAATGTATTTTTTTTATAGGTCAAGATTTAGGAGCAATTGGCGGACTTGACAGCTACAATGATGGTTATTGTGACTATTTTGATGTTCCTGCAGGAGTTACAGTTTATACAAATTTTTCTCCAGGAGATGAGTCTTTTGGCTATTACAACAAAGGAAACGACGGAATTAAAAACATCGCAAATTGGGGCGCTGGAGATAATTGTGCACAATATTATGTAGATGATGCT